>CAJYAJ010000005.1 GCA_913065005.1 uncultured Verrucomicrobiota bacterium
TGTTCGCCCATTAAAGCGGTACGCGAGCTGGGTTCAGAACGTCGTGAGACAGTTTGGTCCTTATCCGCCGTGGTCGCAGGAAGTTTGAAGAGATTAATCCTTAGTACGAGAGGACCAGGATTAACGTGCCTCTGGTGTTCCAGTTGTCGTGCCAACGGCATCGCTGGGTAGCTACGCACGGGAAGGATAAGCGCTGAAAGCATCTAAGTGCCAAGCCCCCTCTAAGATAAGACTTCCCTTGTTCTTCGGAACACTCAAGGCTCGTTCTAGACTAGGACGTTGATAGGCTGGACGTGAAAGTACAGTGATGTATGAAGCTAACCAGTACTAATTAGCCGTGAGGCTTGATCTTTATTTTTTTCCCGATGGGAGAAAAAGTTTGAATGCTACCAATTGATAGTAGCGGTTTGCAAAAGGCCGCTATGAAGATTGACGGGCTCAGACGTAAGGTATACAGCGCGTTGCTGTTATTTCAATACTATGCTTTTGTCCCTAATTTGAATTTTTCCGGTTACTATAGCGCGAATGAAACACCTGTTCCCATTCCGAACACAGAAGTGAAGAGTCGTAGCGGCGATGGTACTGAGGGGTAGACCTCGGGAGAGTAGCACGTAGCCGGTTTTTCTTTTTTAGACCCTGTATCTTGGATGCAGGGTCTTTTTTTTATACTCTCTGTGAAAAGGAGATTGTTCATGCAACTGGTACTCGCTACTCGCAATGCAAATAAATTAGAGGAAATCCGAGATGTACTTGGGTTGAATCCGCATACGGTTAAGTCTTCGTTTGACTATCCACAGATTCCCGATGTGGTAGAGGATAAAGATACACTCGAGGGAAATGCGATTAAGAAGGCGACCACAATTGCCGCCGCAACGGGCTGTTGGGCGTTGGCGGATGATTCGGGATTAGAAGTCGATGCGTTAGCGGGAGCTCCCGGGGTCTATTCGGCGCGGTATGCGGGTGAACACTGCTCCTATCTGGACAACTGCAACAAACTCCTGTTTGAGATGGAGGGAAAAACCAACCGTCGGGCTCGCTTTCGGACTGTGTTGGCCTTGGTCAATCTGGTCGGCGAAGTGCGAACCTTAGAAGGAGCCATGGAGGGAACAATCCTCACAGAGATGCGAGGTGAAGGTGGCTTTGGGTATGATCCGGTTTTTATGCCGGAAGGATATGATTTAAGCTATGCCGAGTTTGACCCAGCCGAGAAAAATCGTATTTCGCATCGAGGCAAAGCACTTCACGCCGCTATCGAACAGTGGGGTGCACTGTTTGCACAGATCTAATTCTTCCGATTCCCGGTTTCCATGTGCGCTCAAGCGACTTATAGTACCCACTCAACGATAGACGGAGATAAACGTTATGATTACTGCAATTAGCCCAATTGATGGACGCTACGCCGCAAAAGTGAGTGAACTCACCGATGCTTTTTCTGAATTTGCTCTCATTCGAAATCGCGTGCTCGTTGAGCTGCTTTGGTTAAAAGCGCTCTGTGCAGAAGCAGGCATGCCCGAATGTCGTGCGTTGAGTGCCGATGAGGTGGCGCAGTTGGTTGGCATTGTTTCCGACTTTACGGTAGCAGAAGCTGAAAAAGTAAAAGAGATTGAACGCACCACCAATCATGATGTTAAAGCGGTGGAGTATTACCTGAAGGAGAAGATCGCTGGCAGCTCGATAGAGGAACTCGGTGAATTCATCCATTTTGCCTGCACCTCCGAAGATATTAATAACCTCTCGCATGCGCTCATGCTCAAAGATGGATTGGCGGTACTACTGCCAGTGCAACAGGAATTAATCGATGCGCTCGATGGATTTGCCGTGGCATGGAAAGCGGTGCCGATGCTCGCGCGAACGCATGGTCAAACCGCCTCACCCACCACGATTGGAAAAGAGCTCGCGGTGTTTTCTGACCGACTCAAACGTCAGAAAATCCAGACGGAAGCCGTGCAACTGCTTGGAAAATTGAATGGAGCAGTGGGGAACTATAACGCCCACTTGAGTGCCTATCCCGAATTGGATTGGAAAGCGTTGGCCGGTGTTGTCATTGAAGGGGAGCTTGGATTGGTGCAAAACCACTACACCACTCAGATTGAACCCCATGATTATATGGCTGAACTGTTCGATGCATTGGCACGTTTCAATACGATCTTAATCGACCTTGATCGCGACATCTGGACCTATATCTCGATGGGATATTTTGGGCAGAAAACCATCGCCGGTGAAGTAGGTTCCTCGACCATGCCGCACAAAGTGAATCCGATTGATTTTGAGAACTCGGAAGGCAACCTTGGATTGGCGAACGCGCTGTTTGCGCATCTCTCCGCCAAGCTCTCCATCTCACGCTTGCAGCGCGACCTTACCGACTCAACCGTACTCCGCAATATGGGCGTTGGTTTTGGCTATAGTTTGATTGCCTACCGCTCTACGTTGAAAGGGTTTAGTAAACTCAAGCTCAACGAGCCTATCCTTGCCGCCGATCTCGACAACGCCTGGGAAGTCTTGGCCGAGCCAATCCAGACCGTCATGCGCAAACACGGCATCGAGAAACCGTATGAGAAACTCAAAGAACTCACCCGCGGAAACGACGGCATCAACCAAACAACCATCCAAGCCTTCATTGAAACGCTCGACATTCCCGCCGACGACAAACAACGCTTGCTCGAAATGACCCCCGCCGCCTACATCGGCCGCGCCATCGACACCGTTTAAAAACTTCAATGAATCGAAAATACAAAGGCGGCCCACAGCCGCCTTTTTTTGTGCCTACACCATAACTTGACTGATAGTCCATAGACTTATGATTTACGCCTTCATGGGAGAATGCGTGGTTTCTTGATAAACTTTTTGAAATGAGGCCACGCCAGAGGCAGGCGGTTATTGAGGGACTTCCTTGGGCTAATGAGTTCGCAGGTGTTTCCGATTATATGCTGAAGAAGCGGATTGAGGATTGCCGTCTTAAATGTACAAAGGCTCGTATGAGTCATATATATCGTCGCCTACATCCCGATAAACCCTCATATACAATTACAGGAAGTGGTGGTGGAACTCATGTTTATCATTGGGAAGAGCACCGAGCACTGACTAATAGAGAGCGGGCACGCCTTCAAAGTTTTCCTGATTGGTTTGAATTTAAGGGTCCAAAAGAACAAGTTCGGAAACAAATTGGGATGGCTGTTCCTCCTGAGGGTGCGAAAAAAATATTTGAGGCAATTCTTAAGACATTTGCAGGAATTGAATATGATTGGATTGAGTCAAATCACTTTAGATTTATATTTCGTGAGAAATAATATATTGTAACTCATTTATAGCCTCAGGTGAGAAGCGTAGGGATTGACTCTTTTTTCCTGTGATTTTTCTGATTTTCGATCCGTATGTATCTAGTTGCAATAATCTTTCGCCATCTTCGTTTGTGATAATCGAATACGTACATTCAACCTCAGAGTGAGTAGAATTTTTTATAGTGATTTTTCTAATTTTATAAATGATGGATTTTGAGACAGGTAAATAAATGATTTGGTTTCAATGGAATTTAAATTGTGCAGAAGTTTTTTGTTAAAATGAGTGTGTGTTGTGATGTTGGGGGATGAATCTGGCGGGGAAAGGGCTGGGCAAGGTGGGGTTAAATGGTGTTTTATATTCTTTATTGTAATTTGATTCTTATTTAGGAGGACTGTGATGGATATCAGCGAGATCAAACGGATCGTGAAACTGATGGAAGAAAAAGGGCTTACTGAGTTTTCGATGAAGGATGCCAATGGGGAACTGCTGTTGAAACGGGGTGGCGGGGAACCACAGGTGGTTTATTCGGCTCCACCGGCGGTGGCTCCGGCTGCACCGGTTCCGGTGGCGGCTCCTGTTGAGGCGGCGGCTCCGGTGGCGGAGAAACCTTCTAATTTGATTGAGATCACGTCTCCGATTGTGGGGACGTTCTATCGGAAACCGGCGCCTGATCAGCCGGCGCATGTGAATGAGGGCGATTCGGTTACGACGGAGTCGGTGGTTTGCATTGTTGAGGCGATGAAGGTGATGAATGAGATCAATGCGGAGGTGTCGGGAACCATCAAGGAGGTGCTGGTTGAGGATGGGGATCCGGTACAGTTTGGTCAGCCGTTGTTTAAGGTGGATCCTAAGTAAGGGGCAAGATGTTTAATAAAGTACTTATTGCCAATCGGGGTGAGATTGCGTTGCGAATTATTCGTGCGTGTAAGGAGTTGGGCGTTCAGTCGGTTGCGGTTTATTCGGAGGCGGATGCGGATTCGTTGCATGTGCAGATGGCGGATGAGGCGGTTTGCATTGGTCCGGCGGCGGCGACGGATAGTTATTTGAAGGTGACGAATATTATCGCGGCGGCGGAGCTGACGGATGCGGATGCGATTCATCCGGGCTATGGTTTTTTGGCGGAGAATGCGCCGTTTGCTGATATTTGTGGGAATTGTAATATTACGTTTATTGGTCCTTCGGGGGATTGTATTCGTAATATGGGTGATAAGGCGATTGCGCGGGATACGATGAAGGCGGCGGGGGTGCCGATTACGCCGGGTTCTGAGGGGATTTTGCCGAATTCAGATGCGGCGTTGGCGTTGGCGCGGGAGATGGGCTATCCGGTTTTGATGAAGGCGGTGGCTGGCGGGGGCGGTAAGGGCATGCGTGTGGCGCGGAGTGATGAGGAGCTGGTGCAGGGCTTTATGTCGGCGCAGGCGGAGGGTCAGGCGGCGTTTGGTAATCCGGATTTGTTCATGGAAAAATATATTGAGTCGGCGCGGCATGTTGAGGTGCAGATTATTGGTGATAAGCATGGAAATGTGTGCCATGTGGGGGAGCGGGATTGTTCGATCCAGCGGCGGCATCAGAAGTTGGTTGAGGAGGCGCCGGGGCCGACGTTGACGGATGATGAGCGGAAGGCGTTGGGCGATGCGGCGGTGAAGGCGGCGCAGGCGGTGGATTATGATAGCGCGGGTACGCTTGAGTTTTTATATGACGAGATCGCGAAGCAGTTTTATTTTATGGAGATGAATACGCGTATTCAGGTGGAACATACGGTTTCGGAAGAGGTGTCGGGAATTGATTTGCTCAAGGAGCAGATTTGTGTGGCGGCGGGTGAGAAGCTGTCGTTTACGCAGGATGAAGTGGTGATTCAGGGGCATGCGATTGAGTATCGGGTGAATGCGGAAGATCCGTATCGGAATTTTACGCCTGCACCGGGGCCGGTTGAGGCGGTTCATTTTCCGGGGGGACCGGGAATTCGAATCGATTCACATGTCTATTCGGGGTATATGATTCCTCCGTATTATGATAGTATGGTGGGTAAGATTATTGCGCGGGGACGGAATCGGACTGAGGCAATTGCGCGCTTGAAGCGGGCGTTGGCTGAGTTTACGATCAATGGACCTCATACGTCGGTGCCGTTGGGCTTGGCGTTGATGGATGATCCGACGTTTATTTCGGGTGCGTATAATACGGCGTATTTGGAAACATTTATGAATGACGTCTTTTTGAAGGATGTGCAGGATGATTAAAGGAGATGGCAATGGATAATCAAACAGGTAATGCGGTGGCCGATACGCGTGATTTTGCAATCACGGATACGCCCGGTGAGGGAATTGGTCAAATCCGAATTAATAATAATGTGATTGCGGTGATCGCACATGAAACGGCGGAGAAGGTGCCGGGTGTGGTTGAATTGCAGGGTTCGTTGGCGGACGATATCGCGGGCATGATTGGTAAAAAAGCGAAGGATCGTGGCATTCGGATTGAAAAAGAGAATGAGGAGTTGTTGACGATTGATCTGACGGTGGTGTTGGAGTTTGGCGTTAAGATTCCTGAAATTTGTTTTCAGTTACAAACGGCGGTAAAGAGTGCGGTTGAGGAGATGACGGGCCAGCAGGTGTTTGCGGTGAATGTGGTCGTGCAGGGGATTCGGAGCCAGCGTGAAACGAAGCATGAGGAAATAGGGTGAATCGTCGGTCAAGTACCTTTTGGGATGTGATTGCCACGTTGCTTTTATTGGTGATTGGGGGTGCACTTCTCTATGGAAATTTGATTGATCGAAGTTTTGGTGATCAAATTCTTTTTTATCTTCAGGCTCCGCTGACGGGTGCGTTTGTGGGCGCGTTGATGGTGCTTTCTGTGCTGTTGCGTTGGATGGGTGGCTTGGGTTCAAAGGCGGATGGCTTTATTAATTTTGAATCGGGTGAGGGATCGGTTGGCATTAATGTGCGGGCGATTAAGGATTTTGTGGAGCGAACGGCGTTGGAGTTTACAGCGGTTAAGAGTGTAGATTCAACGTTGCAGAGTCGTCGCAAAAAATTGGAAATTACGTTGCGGGTGAAGGTGCAGGCGGGCAATCCGATTCCGGAGTTGTCGCAGGTGATGCAGCAGCGTATTCGGGAGAGTATGAATGATTCGCTTGGGATTGATCAGATTGAGCGTATAACGATTCATATTTCTGAGATTGTGGGTGAGGCGGTTGAGTCGCATGATCAGGTGGATGTGCTAGATTGAGTGTATGCGGTTAGAGGGTAGATGGAGGAGAAAGGGTGTGCTGTTAGCCACCCTTTTTTTGATGGCTAGTGGATGTGTGAGGTTTCATGATGTGGAGCCTCCTGTGGGGGTGGCTTGGCATACGTTTTATGAGCCGATGGAGAGTTTGGCGTTGCGGTCGTTTATGGAGGCGGGCTTGGAGGAGGCGTGCGAGTGGTTGGGTTCGCCGGGTTGGCCGATGATGGAGGTTAAGCTGCGGCGATCTCGTAAGTGTTCCGCGTGGCGTCATCTGCGGATTGCAGAGGATTTTTCGCTGACGGAGCGGGTGCCGAATACGTCGGGTGATGTGGTGATTTATTTGGGTGTTGATGAGGATTCGGATGAGGTTTGGTTTTTGTTGGCGCATGAGGTGGTGCATGTATTGAATCCGGCGGTGAAGGATTGGTATATGGAGGGGTTGGCGTCGTATTTTGCGATTACGTTTTGTGAAGGTCGGCTTGGTTCTTCGGGGGGATGGCGGACGCGTTTGGAACAGATGGAGCATGAGCCGTATGCGTGCTCGTATCGGATGATGCGGGATGTGGCGGAGGTGGCGCCTGAGGCGGTGCGTCGTATGGGGGCTTTTGCGGTTGTGGATGAAGTCGGGGCGGATTGGCAACGGATTGATGTGGATGGCTGGTTGGCTTCGATGTCGGTGGAGGAGCGGGCGCGGGTACTGGAGAAAATGAAACCGTATGTGGAGCAGTTAGCGGTGCGTCCGGTGGATGAGGTGGCTTTTACGGTGCCGGAGGTGTTGGGATGGTGAGCAGGGGATGGGGTTCGCTCTTGAAATTGATGGGGTCACGTGTGAAGTTATGCGTACGTTTACAGGAGGTAAAAGATGGCGGGTAAGCAAAAGGGGTTAGGTCGTGGGCTGGATGCGTTGATTAAAGATGGCGCAACGAAGCGAGAAGAGGTAGAGGCTGGAAAGGCGGGGGGTGCGCTGCGGGTGGCAATTTCGCAGGTTGTTGCGAGTCCGTGGCAGCCGAGATCAATTTTTGATTCTGATGCGTTGGGTGAGTTGGTTGAGTCGGTTAAAGTGCATGGTATTTTGCAGCCTTTAATTGTGCGGGAAGTGAATGATACATTCGAGCTGATTGCGGGGGAGCGGCGGTTGCGTGCGGCGGAGGCGGCTGGTTTGAAGAAGGTGCCTGTGATGGTGATTGAGGCGTCGGATGAGAAGGCGTTAGAGTTGGCCTTGATTGAGAATTTACAACGGGAAGATTTGAATCCGATTGAAGAGGCGGAAGGATATGCGTTGTTGCAGAAGCAGTTTGGATTAACGCAGGAGCAGGTGGCTGAACAGGTGGGTAAGGCGCGGGCGTCGGTGGCGAATGCGTTGCGTATGTTGGATTTATCGGATGTGATTCGTAAGCAGGTTTCTGATGGATTGCTGAGTGTGGGGCATGCGAAGGTGTTGATGGGGGCTTCTTCTTCGGTGGATCGGGAGCGGTTGGCTACGCAGGCGATTAAAGAGGGTTTAACGGTTCGTGCGTTAGAGCGGTTGGTGAAGAAGCTGGGTTTGCCGCCGAAAAAGCCACGGGCTGAGAGGAGTGATTTGCCGACCGATTATTTGAAAAGTTTGACGGATGATCTGCATCGTTTGTTTGGCACGCAGGTTCGTATTTCACCTTCTAAGACGTTGGCGAATGGGCGGCGTGTGAAGGGGTCTTTGGAAATCGATTATCATGATAATGATGAGTTGGACCGGTTGTTGCAGCTGATGGGATATGAGAGTGAGCTCTGAGGTGGCAGAACAGGAGTATGAGGATCTCCAGGCGCTTGAATATGAGGGTGCGCAGCATCGGTTATTTGCGTGGCAGATAGGCTGTTTGTTTGGGTTGTTAATTGCGTTTTTGTGGAGTGGTTTTTCTGTGGTGCTTGCTGAGAATTTAACGATTCGGTGGGGGGCAGATCTGTGGTTCTGGGTGAATATGGCCTATACGGCTTTGGTGGTGTTGGGGATTTCCGTTTTTCTGTTTCCGTTTTCTTATTATGGGGGTTATGTGCTGGAGCATCACTATGGGTTGTCGAACCAGACGGTGGGTGATTGGAGTGGTGATTATCTAAAATCGGTGCTGATGAATTTGGTGATTGCGAGTGTATTGGTGAGTGTGTTGTATGCGTTTTTGCGTTGGATTCCGGAGATCTGGTGGTGGGTGGGTACGGGATTCTATATCGCATTTTCGCTTTTGTTTTCGTTTTTGGCGCCGGTGGTAATTCTTCCTTTATTCAACCCGTTTGAGCCGTTGGAAGATGGGGCATTGGAGGAGCGGGTGCGTTCGGTGGTTGCTTCGGCGGGTATTACCCTTTCGGGGGTCTATTGTTGGGGGGTAGAGGAGAAGACCAATACGGCGAATGCGGCGTTTGTGGGAGTGGGAAAAACGAAGCGAATTATTTTGAGTGATACGTTGCTGAAGGCGTATTCGGATGAGGAGATTTTGGCGGTGGTGGCGCATGAGGCGGGGCATTGCCGCAATCGGGATATGATGCGCTTGATGGGTGTGCATGCGGGGTTTGCGTTGGCTGGATTTTATGTGGTGGATCTGTTTTTGCATGGGTTGATCCGTTGGGTGGGGCTGAGTTCGATTTCGGATATTGCGGGTGCGCCGCTGTTTTTCTTTGGGGTCATTCTTTTTTCGATGTGTATGATGCCGGTAGCGAATGGGTATTCTCGGCGTCGGGAGTTTGCGGCGGATGCGTATGCGGTTGAGGCGATGGGTTCAGCAGAGGCATTGGTTTCGGCGTTAGAAAAGTTGTCTAGACAAAATCTATCGGTGCGCGAGCCAAAGCGGTGGGTGGAGTGGTTTTTACATTCGCATCCTTCGCTTAAGCGGCGGGTGGAGCGTGCTCGTTTGCGGGCGGCTGAGCTTGCTTCTGGTTGAAGCAGGTGCTGTTTTTTTCCTTTTTTGAGGTAGGTTTTAGGGGCATTCAATCGCTTTTGAATTGAGATGAGGATAGGTTTTTCGAGGAGGTTGCAATGGATGATACGAATAGTCGGGCGATGGGGCTTCAGCCGTTACATGAAATCATGGATGAGCGGGGTTGGAGTAATCATGATATCGTTCGGGCGGCCCCGCCGGGATTTATTACGCATAAGCAGGTTCAGAAAGCGCGTAAGGGGCGGTGGTTGACTGCGAATATGCAACGTAAAATTGAGCAGGCAGTGAATGCGTGTGCGGCTCCTGATTCATATACGTTGGGGGAGCTGTTTACCTATCGGGGCAAACGAAAGTTGTAGGAGTCGTGTGGCAAGGCAGTGGATTCAGGTAACGGGTGCTCGTGAGCATAATTTAAAGAACGTGGATGTGAAGTTGCCGCGCAATGAGCTGACGGTGATTACTGGCTTGAGTGGTTCGGGAAAGTCGTCGTTGGCGTTTGATACGATTTATGCGGAGGGGCAGCGAAAATATGTGGAGAGCCTTTCGGCTTATGCGCGGCAATTTTTGGGACAGATGCAGAAGCCGGATGTGGATGGTATTGAGGGGCTGTCTCCGGCGGTTTCGATTGAGCAGCGAACGGCGGGATCGAACCCGCGATCGATTGTGGCGACGACGACGGAGATTTATGATTATCTGAGGTTGCTGTTTGCGAGTATTGGGAAAGCGCATTGTTATGCGTGCGGGAAACCGGTGACGAGTCAGAGCGCGGAGGAGATGGTTGAACAGTTGATGGCGTTGGATTCGGGTCGTCGATTAATGATTCTTGCGCCGCTTGTTCGGGGGCGCAAGGGGGAACATGTAGAGGTGTTTGAACAGGCGCGGCGGCGTGGTTTTGTGCGTGCGCGTGTGGATGGTGATTTGGTTGAGTTGGAATCGGTTCCGAAGCTGGCGAAGACGCGGAAGCATTCGATTGAGGCGGTGGTGGATCGGTTGGTGATGGATGCGGAGGTGCGTTCGCGGTTGACGGATTCGGTGGAGTTGGCGTTGAGGGAGGGCCATGGCTTGATGGTGGCGTTGGTGGAGATGCCAGATGGGGCTTGGGAGGAGCATGCGTATTCGGAGCAGAATGCGTGTACGGATTGTGAGATTAGTTTTGATCCGTTTGAGGCTCGTCATTTTTCGTTTAATAGTCCGTATGGGGCGTGTACGACGTGTCATGGGTTGGGGACGCAGTTAATTTTTGATGAGAGTTTGATGGTGCCGGATCGATCGGTGGCTTGGACGAAGGCGATTCATCCGCTGCGGTATGGGGGCCGGCGGGTGGTGATTTATTATAAGAAGTTGTTGGAGGGGTTGTCGCAGGCATATGGAATTGATGCGAATGTGCCGTATGAGGCGTTGTCGGATGAATTTCGGGAGGTGTTGTTGCGGGGATCGGGTTCGGTGGAGATCGAATATTATATGCGCCGTCGGTTGCAAAGACGTCCGTTTGAGGGTGTGATTCCGATGCTAATGCGGCGGCTGGAGGATAATGAGAGTGAGGGGATGAGTCATTGGTTGCGGGACTATATGATTCGTCAGGCGTGTCCGGGTTGTGCGGGGGCTCGATTGCAGCCGGCGGTGTTGGCGTGTCGGGTTCAGGGGCGAAATATTCGGGAGATTATTGGGGATTCTGTATGGGATGCGGCGCACTTCTTTGAGGGGTTGAGGTTGTCGGATCAGGAGGAGTGGATTACGCGGGATATTTTGAAAGAGATCCGTTCGCGATTGGGTTTTATGGTGGATGTGGGTTTGGATTATCTGACGTTGGATCGGGAGAGTGGTTCGTTGTCGGGTGGGGAGGCGCAGCGGATTCGGTTGGCTACGCAAATTGGTGCGGGGTTGGTGGGGGTTGTTTATGTGTTGGATGAGCCGAGTATTGGGTTGCATCAGCGAGATAATGATCGATTGATTCAGACGTTGCGTGAGTTGCGTGATTTGGGCAATACAGTGATTGTGGTTGAGCATGATGAGCAGACGATTCGGACGGCGGATTATGTGATCGATATGGGGCCGTTGGCTGGCTTTGAGGGGGGCGAGGTTGTTTTTGCGGGTCCGACGAAAAAATTGTTAGAGGCGGATACATTGACGGCGGCTTATTTGCGTGGAGATCGAGTGGTGGAGGTGCCGGCAAGGCGGAATCGTTCGAAGCGGGGTTGGTTGGAGTTGAAGGGGGCTACGGCGAATAATTTAAAGCGGGTGAATGCAAAGTTTCCCATCGGTTTGTTTACGTGTGTTACGGGGGTTTCTGGAAGTGGGAAGAGTACGCTTGTTGATCAAACGTTGAAGCGGATTTTGGGGCAGCATTTCAATGGGTCGAAGGATTTGCCGGGGGCGTATAAGGAGGTGCGGGGGTTGGATCTGGCGGATAAGATGATTGTGATTGATCAGTCGCCGATTGGGCGAACTCCGCGGTCGAATCCGGCGACGTATACGGGTGCATTTACGGAGGTTCGGACGCTTTTTGCGTCGTTGCCGGCGTCAAAAATACGGGGCTATAAGCCGGGTCGCTATAGCTTTAATGTGAAGGGGGGGCGTTGTGAACGGTGTAAGGGCGATGGGATTCTAAAGATTGAGATGCATTTTTTACCGGATGTGTATGTGCCGTGTGAGCAGTGTCAGGAGAAGCGATATAATCGGGAAACGTTGGAAGTCACGTATAAGGGATTAAATATTTCGGAAGTGCTTAGTTTGAGCATTCAGGAGGCGACGGATTATTTTGAGGCGGTTCCAAAAATTGCTCGAAAATTACAGATGTTATGTGAGGTGGGTCTGGGGTACTTGAAGTTGGGTCAGCCGGCAACGACGTTGTCGGGTGGTGAGGCGCAGCGGGTGAAGTTGGCAAGTGAGTTGAGCAAGCGCTCAACGGGACGCACGATCTATATTCTTGATGAGCCGACGACGGGGTTGCATTTTGCGGATGTGCATAAACTGCTCGAGGTGCTGGAACGGTTGCGAGATGAGGGAAATACGGTCATTGTGATTGAACATAATCTGGATATGATTAAGCGGGCTGACTATGTGGTGGATATGGGGCCGGGTGGCGGCATCAATGGGGGTCGTTTGGTGGCGAGTGGTACTCCTGAACAGGTGGCAGCTTGCGAGGCTTCTTATACGGGTCAGTATTTGAAAGAGTTACTTTAAAAGCAGATTCGGAAACCTAGTTGACTTAGTTTGTGTTCGGTTTGTTCGGTTGCGTTATGTAGTCGAAGTTGAGTGGCGTTAAATTCTCGGCGAAGGGGATAGTTTTTGCGTAGTTGATCGAAGTGAATGGCGCGTTCGATTTCATCGATGGGTAGGTTGGAGCGTAGTTGCTGATCGTCGTGCTCGATGGAATAGACGGTTTGTATGATATGGTGAAGTAGGGCTTCTTCGGTTTCAAAAGGATTTGCATCGATTTCGAGATAGGGAATGGGTGCTTCGGGTATATCGGCTTCATAATCCCAGCGGGGGGTGAGGTTGTATTTCTTGCAGAGGGCTTGGTAGCAAGCGAGGGTTCCGTTGAATTTTCCTTCAAAGGAGTGTCCGGCAATGTGGGGGGTGGCGAGGGAGGCTTGTTGGATGCAGTCGGGTCTGATTTGGGGTTCGGGATTCCAGACATCTAGTACGGATGCTGTTAGCATGTGTTGCTCTTGGGTATGAAGCCATGTGTCATAATCACAGATGCCACCTCGGGCGGCGTTCATGAAGATGGCACAGGGCTTTAGGGATTCAAAAAAATCGTATGAGGCAAGATGAGCGGTTGGCCAACTGCCTTCTTTGGTGAGGGGGGTGTGTAGGGTTACAATATCGCATTCGGGCAAGAGGGATGGTAGAGGGGTTTGGGGGAAGGCAGGTTCTTGTGCGGCTCGTGGGGGGTCATTTTGAAGGATATTTAGTTGGAGGGCGTGGGCTTTTTTGATGACCGCACGACCGACATTTCCGCAGCCAATGATGCCGATGGTTTTTTGGTTGAGGGAAAAGGATTTTTTTTGGGTGAGATGAAGGAGTGCGGCGGTTATGTATTCGGCGACGCTGTTGGCATTGCATCCGGGTGCTGCACTCCAGCTGATGTGGTTTTGATCGAGCCAATCGGTATCAAGATGATCGGTTCCGGCAGTAGCGGTTCCGACAAATTGAACGGGGGTTCCTTCTAGGAGTGCGGCATCGACTTTTGTTTTAGAGCGAATGATGAGGGCGTCGGTTTGTAGCAGGTGTTCGCGGGTTATGTCCCGATCGGGCCAAACGGTACATTCGCCAAGGGTTTGGAAGGCTGATTTTCCAGAAAGAACGGTTTCTGCACAAACAATATTCATGGGGGTTCGTTTCGTTGAAAGAGTCGGTTTTTTTAATTTTTTTGATTTCGTTTTTGATCAAGCCACTTGCGAAATTCTTTATCTTTTTCAGCGGGATGCTGCTGAGAGTGTTGGTGGTGACGACCGTGTGTTGCATTCTTTTTCCATAAATGAGTGAACCAAAATTTTGCGGTTGCAACTAATATAAGCAAGAAGGTGAGTAGAGCTGTGATAAGCGCACAAATGATTCCTTTTTGTTGATATATTCCGGTTCCATCTTCTTGAGAAAAGAAGGAGAGAGAAATGAGTGAACCGGAAACAAAAATAATAATGCAGACAAATGAGGCAACGGGATCGGGTCTCATTGTGAAGTGGGGTACTTTACCTTTAGGAGTCATACTCATATTTCAGACTAGCATAGAAAAAATAAAACGAATTTGAAGCGGTAATTAGATTTTTATTTTTGGTCAGATTGATACCTTTCACCTGCTTTGCACTATTTCGAGTGAAGGCGGAGGTCTATTTATAATGGATTGGTTTAAAATAAGTTTACTGGCTGTTATTCAGGGGATTACGGAGTTTCTTCCTGTGAGTAGTTCGGGTCATTTAGTTATATTTAAGCATGTGGTTGGCTTGGACGTTGTTTCGGGTGCGACCTTGGAAATTGTATTACATGCGGGCACATTGGTTTCTATTTTAATTTTTTATCGCAAACGAATTGGGGCGTTGTTGCGTGGGTTTATTTCGGGAGAGCATGCGTCTCGGCGGTATGGCGGGTTGGTTGTTGTGGGGATTTTGCCTGCGATTTTGCTCGGTTTATTTGCGCGGCATGGCTTGGAACGGTTGTATGAGCGTCCGGTTTGGGCGGGACTTTTTCTACTGGTTACGGGCGGATATCTGCTAGGGACAAGTGGTGTTAAAGCCACATCGGGTACGTTGCGACCTGTATCGGCTGTCTGGATTGGGTTGGCGCAGATGGTTGCTTTGTTGCCGGGTATTAGTCGGTCTGGATCAACGATCTGTACAGCGCGTCTATTTGGGATTGCACCGAAAAAGGCGGCTGAATTTTCTTTTCTGATGTCGATCCCTTTGTTGGCGGGGGTTGTGCTTTATGAGGGGGTTCGTTGGATTCGTTCGGATGCGATTGCTTGGGTTGATGGATGGGCGTTGGGATGGGGATTTATTTTATCGGCGGCGGTGGGCTATGGGGCACTTCATTGGTTGGTGTCTATGCTGGAGCGGGGTCGATTTTGGCATTTTGGCATCTATTGTTTGGTGGTGGGTTCGATCAGTCTTTGGTTATTACGTTAATGTGATGGTAATGATTGAATTCAATTCTGCTTGCCCAGACTCTCGCATTTATCCATATTTTGCGAATCTTCAGGGCAGGGTGTAATTCCCGACCGGCGGTAAAAGTCCGCGAGCGAGGCGCTAAGAGCTGAGCATGATGCAGTGCAATTCTGCAGCCGACCGTATAGTCTGGATGGAAGAAGATAGTGCAAGGTTTGTGTTTCTCGATGGAACACGCCCTGAAGGCTTGCTGTATTTAGGGTGTGAAATGAGTTTTGGAGAAGACATGAATCAATCGCCATTTGATCCAATAGATGAGGTGATCGAGGCCTTTGCAAACGGTGAAATCGTTGTGATGAGTGACGATGAGGATCGTGAAAATGAGGGCGACTTAATCTGTGCGGCCGAGAAGGTTACCCCTGAAATCATCAATTTCATGATTACGCATGCGCGTGGTTTGGTGTGTGTGCCGATGGAGGAGGGGCGTTTACGGGAGTTGGGCCTTTCGCGGATGACGCCTGCGCATGCGTCGGATAAGTATCACACTGCTTTTATGGATTCGGTTGATGTGCGTGAGGGGACGACCACGGGCATCAGTGCTTCGGATCGGGCTGCGACGGTATTGGCTTTGATGGATGTGCAGAGTGGTGCTCAAGATTTTATTAAGCCGGGTCATTTATTTCCTTTAAAAGCGGTAAAGGGGGGCGTGCTGGAGCGGGCGGGCCATACAGAAGGAACGGTTGATTTGGCGCGTATTTGCGGATTAAAGCCGGCGGGTGTGATTTGTGAAATCCTGAAGGAGGATGGCGCGATGATGCGGTTAGAAGATTTGCGATCATTTTCGAATGAACATGGTTTAAAAATGACGTCGGTGGCGGAGATTGTGAAGTATCGTCATCGTTATGAAAAACTAATTTCGTTGGAGCGGGAGATTCAATTGCCGACACAGGCGGGTGCTTTTCGGTTGAGGTTGTATAGTTCGAAGGCGGATCAGAAAGATCATTTGGCGTTGGTGTGCGGTGAGTCGGATGGAAAGAAACTTCCGTTGGTTCGGGTGCATAGCGAATGCATGACGGGGGATATTTTCCATTCCATGCGTTGCGATTGCGGATCGCAATTAGAGGCATCCATGCAGGAAATCCAGGCGTATGGATATGGGGCGGTGGTCTATGCTCGACAGGAGGGTCGGGGTATCGGATTGGCGAAGAAGCTTCATGCGTATGAATTACAGGAGCAGGGGTTGGATACGGTTGAAGCGAATCATGAGTTGGGGTTTGATGCAGATGAGCGGGATTATGGTATTTCAGCGCAAATTTTGCGGGATCTCAAGATGGAGCGGGTGAAGTTGTTAACGAATAATCCTGCTAAAATTTTGGGGTTAGAGGTGTATGGTATTGAGGTGGATGAGCGGGTTTCTTTGATCTTGCCTCCGTCTGAGTATAACGGGTTTTATATGGCGACCAAGCGCGATAAAATGGGACATATCATTTAATAGGAGTATGGGGTGAAGGGGATTCAAGAAAAGATAGCTCCGATTGCAGACCTTGAGGTGCATCAGCGGATCGGTAAGCTAGATGGATCTGGGTTGCGTTTCGGTTTGGTTGTGGCTCGGTTTAACGATCAATTAACCGATGTGTTGGCGCGTGAGGCGCTTCGGGCTTTAGAAGCGTGTGGAGTTAAGTCGAATCAAATCGAGCTGGTACGGGTGCCGGGTGCGTATGAAGTGCCGGTGGTGATCGAGAAGATGGCAGCGGGTGGAAAGTTTGATGCGTTGATTGCATTGGGTGTAGTGGTTGAGGGCGAGACGCAGCATGCGCAGATGATTATTGAGACGACGGGAGCATCGTTTTTAGAAACCGCTTGCCGGCACGATATTGCTGTGATCAATGAGATTGTGGGAGCGCGGACTTGGGAGCAGGCTGAAGTGCGTTGTCTTGCGGGTCAATCAAGCCGGGGTTGGTATGCAGGATTAGCTGCAGTGGAGACCGCACAGGTGTTGCGGTTGGTTGGATAAATCATGAAACAGTCTTCTTTACAGGGGCGTCGGCAGACGCGTGAATGGATTATCCAGTTTTTGTTTCAGCAAGATTTTAATCCCGAACCGATCGATCAAGCGTTGTCTTATTTTTGGGAGGAGAAGGCTCCGGTGGAACGTGAGCAGTTGTTTGCGGAGCGGATGATTCGGGGTGTCATTGAGCATCAGCGGGCATTGGATGAGATGCTGTCTCAGTATGCAAAGAACTGGAGCTCAGATCGCTTGGCGGCAGTTGATCGAACGGTGATGCGTCTGGCCCTCTATGAAATGCTGCATTGTGATGATACGCCGCCGGTAGTAGCGATTAATGAGGCGGTTCATTTTGCGAAAGATTTAAGTAGTTTTCAGTCAGGGCGGTTTGTGAATGGAGTGTTGGATCGCATTCGGAAGGAGCTGGATCGACCGGCTCGAACGCCGAATCGACCTACGGAAGAATGAGTGTAGATGAGCGATTTATGCAGCTGGCCTTGGAGGCGGCTCGGCAGGGAGAGGGGCTCACGCGCCCGAATCCTCCGGTGGGTGCTGTGTTGGTTCGTGAAGAGGTGGTTTTGGCGACTGGATGGCATGCGGTTGCAGGTGGTGATCATGCGGAGCGGGCGTGTTTGAATGCGGTTGCGGGTGAGGATTTATCAGGTTCAACGCTCTATATTACACTCGAGCCTTGTTCTACATATGGTAGAACGCCCCCTTGTTCTGCTTTCATTTTGGAACATCAACTTCAGCGGGTCGTTGTGGGCACATTGGATCCGAACCCGGTACATGCGGGACGGGGTATTGAGCAGCTTAAAGAGTCGGGTGTTGAGGTTTCAGTGGGTGTGTGCGAAGAGGACGCGCGGTGCTTAATTGAACCCTTTGTTTCGTGGATGGTGCGGAGGCGTCCGTTTGTTACATTGAAATTAGCGGTGACGTTGGATGGTCGCATGGCGGATGCGGCTGGCTCATCGAAATGGATTAGTGGTGGGGCGGCTCGAGAATGGGTTCAAGGACTTCGGAGGAAGGTGGATGCTGTAATGGTGGGTGCGGAAACGGTTCGTCGAGATGATCCTAGTTTGTTGCCTCGTCCGGCGGAGGGGCGATCTCCTTGGCGAATTATTATGGGAGAAGATATTCCCGATGAGGCGTGCGTGGTTTCGGATGAGGCGGCAGATCGGACGTTAATCCGAACGGGTGAGTTGGGGCCGGTTCTGGCGTCGTTGGCTGCGGATTATGATGTAATGCATCTACTCTGCGAGGGTGGCGGGGGAGTGGCGGCTCAGTTGTTGGAAGCGAATTTGGTGGATGAATTAGTTATGATCGTGGCCCCGAAGATTTTGGGGGCGGATGGGCGTCCTTGCTTTAATTTTGTGGGCCGTTCGATGGAGTCGCTTTTTAAGGGGCGGTTGGTTGATTCGGAACGGTTGGGTGAAGATATGGTTATGCGAATTCGGTTTGGAGAGTAGATATGTTTACGGGCATTATTGAGCGAGTTGGACGTGTTGAACGGTTGGAGCGAAGCGGTGAATCGGGGCGGTTGGTTGTTTCGGTCTATCCGGAATTTGATCGGGCGATTGAATTGGGTGAGAGTATTGCGGTGAATGGCACCTGTTTAACGGTGGCGGCGATAGAGACCTCGAGTTTTGTGTTTGATGTGTTGGCGGAGACGTTTGATAAGACGAGTTTGGGTGAGCTTCAGTCGGGGGGGCGTGTGAATTTGGAGTTGGCGTTAGCTTTGGGAGCGCCATTGGGTGGACATTTGGTTTCTGGGCATGTGGATGAGACGGGTCGAGTGCTATCCGTTGAACAAGTGGATCGCGATTGGAAATTCCGTTTTTCCGTTTCTTCGGCTTTGTTGCCGCTGTTGGTTATGAAGGGATCGATTGCGATTGATGGAACTTCTTTGACGGTGGCGGAACTTCATGAGGATGGATTTTCGGTTCATATTATTCCGCATACCTTTTCGGAAACGCTCTTTTCGGATTATGAGGTGGGCCGTTGTGTAAATTTAGAGGCCGATTTGCTGGGGAAATATGTGCAGCGAATTATGGAGTTGGGTGGTGGCTCGATTTATCGAGGTGATTCGGCGTCGTGAATCAGCGATCGGTATTAATTACGGGATGTTCTTCGGGTATTGGTTGGGCGGTGGCGGAGGAGATGGCGGCTCGGAATTGGCGCATTTTTGCGACGGCTCGAAAACCGGAAGATTGGCAGCGTATTGAGGCTGAGGGTTGGAATGCGGTTGCTTTGGATGTGACTTCATCGGCTTCCATTGAACAGGCTGTAGCCACGGTATTGGATGCGACGGATGGCGCGTTGGATGGGGTGGTAAATAATGCGGGTTTTGGTATGCCCGGTGCGATTGAGGATTTATCTCGTGAAGCGATGCAGCTGCAGTTTGAGGTGAATCTTTTTGGAGCGGTTGAGTTGACGAATCGTTTGTTGCCTTCATTGCGAAAGCGGCCGCAGGGTCGGGTGGTATATATTAGCTCGTTGGTGGGTCGCATGTCGTTGCCGTTTATGGGGATTTATTCGGCGTCGAAGTTTGCATTAGAGGCGGTGGCAGATGCGCAACGAATTGAGCTTTCTATGACGCCGGTTCGGGTGGTTTTGATTGAACCGGGACCGATTGAAACTCGTTTTTCTGCGACCTGTGCACGAGTTGGTGAATCGGAGTTGGAGGCGGATGGATCGCGATTTCGTTCGGCGTATGAACGCTATTTTAAGCAGCGTCGAGATGGGGGCATGAGCGAGGATCGATTTCGACTTCCTCCGGAAGCGGTGGCGAAGAAGGTGGCTCATGCGTTGATTTCGGATCGCCCGAAGGTTCGGTATCCGGTAACGCTACCGACGTATGTAGCCGATTTTCTGGTGCGATTTGTGCCGGTGAGTTGGCGAGATGCAGTGATGCAGCGGCAGGTGAAGAAGCGGTTTGGTTCTGATTAGCGCTGGCGCGCGGTTTCGATGTGGCTGAGCAGGACGGCGGCTCGTGCGTCTTGTTGGGTGGCGAGTTGTTGTGCTTCAGCTTCGGCTTGATCGAGTTGGTTGGCGCGATAATGCGCGAGGGCTAGCATATAGCGGGCGTTGGCAAAGGTGTTGTCTAGGTCGAGTGCTTTTTGGCAGGCGGCAGCGGTGGCGGTGAAATTGTTTAGATAGTAGTGCGCGAGACCGAGGTTGTAATAAGCGTCTCGTTGTTGCGGGTCTTGTTGGATGGCTTCACGAAAGAGGTTGATGGCATCGGTATATGCGTTGCTCTCTAGTTTTTCGGTGCCTTTTTGTATGAGGGATCGCACTTGGGCTGGATGAAGTGTTTGTTCTGTTTGCGTGAGCTGAAGGGTTATTTCGTCGAGCATGGTTTGGGCTTGGGTGTGGCGCGGTGTTTCTTGGTTGCTGGAGGCTAGGTAGGTTGTTAAGTAGTTTTGAGCTGCTTCTAGATCGTTAAGATAGTTTTTGCTAATCATGGCGAGATTAAAATAGAGGGGGAGATGAGCTGGATTGACGTTGGTTCGTTGATCAAATTGCGCTCGAATGGCGGCTGGATCATCGCCGTTTTGGAGGCGAATGAGAGCGTGAGCGGTGAAGAGAGTGGGGTGGTTCAGCTTTTTATTTTGGGCGGCTTCTATTTGTTGGAGGGCTTCTGGGAGGGCTCCTTTTTGAAGATGGTAGAGTCCAAGAAGTGCGTGAATGGTTGGGTGATCTGGATTTTGATTTTGAAGGTTTTGGAGGACGAGGTTGGCTTCTTCCAGTTGGCCTGCATCGAGGAGGGAAACGGCTTGGTTGAAAAGAAGCGTGGTGGAGCTTCCTCCGAGTTCAATGGCTTTATGAAAGTGCTGGGCGGCTGCTTGGGGTTCATTGAGTTCCCAAAGAATTAGACCAAGTTGATTGGAGCGTTGAATTTTAGCCTTGATGGAAATGGTTTCTCTTAATGATTTTTCTAGCAGCGAGCGGGCTCGAATGAGATCTTGTTCTTGGAGTGCTTTTTGCGCTTTTTGATGTTCCCGATCACCCGCTTCATTTCCGCATCCTACGAAGAGTAGGAGGAGGGCGGTGAGACCTATAAAAGCATAGAGAATCGATTTCATGAGGGCGTTCCTTTCATCCATATTTGGCGGGTTCTAGGGCCGTCAAATTCGCAGAGATATACGCTTTGCCATGTGCCTTGTTGCATGCGTTTGTTTTCTACGAGTAGGGTTGCGGAAGATCCCATCATGCTGGCTTTTACATGGGCGGCACTGTTGCCTTCGGCGTGTGCATAGTTGTTTTCCCATGGGACCATGCGATCGAGAATTTTTTCCATGTCGGCGGTTACATCTGGATCGGCATTTTCATTGAGGGTGATGCCGGCGGTAGTGTGGGGAATGAATAGGGTGAGAATGCCATTTATAAAATCGTGTTCTTGGATGTATTGATTGACGAGGGAGTCCACGTTTATGAAGTCGGTTCTGGATGTTGTCTGTACATTAAATTGTTGCATTTCCCTATCTTAGTTAATTCTATTTAGATTTGAAGCTGAAAGTATGGTGAGCATGGAAAAGGGATGAGAAGGCGTTGCGAATAGGCATTAAATGAGTATCTTAGTAGCTAAATTGGCGTGAGTTAACTATGGAATCGATTGAGTGGAATTGGATATTGGGCTGGATAGTCTTGTTGTTTCTATCGGCTTTCTTTTCGGGTTCTGAGACGGCTCTTTTTTCTCTTCCGCGGGATCGAGTGGTGGAATTGCGTCGAGGTTCGGTTTCATTGTCGCGGCTATTGGATGTGCTTGATAAAAATCCGAGTGGGTTGCTGGTGGCGATTTTATTCGGCAATTTAACGGTTAATATTCTTTTCTTTTCGATGAGTACGGTATGGGCGTATCGCACGGTTGCTATGTGGGGTGCGGGTGGGCAGGTGCTTATAGGATTAGGGGTGTTGATTAGTATTTTATTGGTGGGTGAGATGATTCCGAAGGCGATTGGTATCAGTTTTCCTGAGGCGGTCGTTCGCTCGGTGGCGCGTCCTTTGCGACATTGGTTTCATCTGTTAGGCCCTCTTCGGCATGGATTGGAAAAGGTAAGCGGTTGGATGATGCCGCCGCATCGGCCGTTGGATTTGCATCCGGATGAGTTGAAGTTGTTGATTGATTCTACGGTGGGAGGTCAGGGGTTCGGTCGGCAGGAAAAAGCGATTGTGGAAGAGATTATGAATCTGCCGGAGGCGCGGGTGCGAGCATTGATGGTGCCTCGTGTGGAACAGACGTTTTGGAATGGCGATTGGTCTGTTGAGAGGGCGTTGGCTTTTATGATGGAGCATCCGATGGAGGTTGTGCCGGTTTATATGCATCAGGAGGAGCAGCTAGCAGGGTATGTGGAGGTGAGTGTTCTGTTTGCAGAATCTAGAAAAGAGCGGGCGTTGATTGAGCTGGTTGAGCCGTTAATTTTTGTTCCGGAAACGATGCGGGCGGATCGGATGCTAGAACTGTTTATGGATCAGTCGGTGCGTATGGCGGCGGTAGTGGATGAGTATGGCGGATTGGCCGGAACGCTGACGGTTGAGGATTTATTGCAGGAGGTAGTAGGGGAGTTTGATGCGCAGGAGATGCCGGCGGTGGAGGCATTGGGGGAGTCGATGTATCGGTTAGAAGGCCGTTTGAGTGTTCGCGAGTGGCGTGATTTATTTATGGGTTATATTCCGGCGCAGGCGGTGGATGAGTTAGCGCTTGATACGGTAAGTGGGTTGGTTATTTCTTTGTTAAAACGGATTCCGCAGGTGGGCGATCGGGCGCGGTTGGGCAACCTTTGCTTTACGGTTGAACAGGTTCGTTCGAATCGAATCGAGTCGGTTTTGTTGGAGTTAGATGTGGGAGTGGATGAATCGAAATGAGTGTTCTTTTTCTGCTGCTAGTTGGATTCATTTTATCGGCTTTTTTCTCGGGTGTGGAGACGGGAAGCTATTCATTGAATCGCATTCGTTTACGGCATGATGTTCGCGAAAAAGAGCGATCGGCGTTGCGATTAGAGGCGTTACTAGCGCATCCCCATCGGTTTATTTTTACGATGTTGATAGGCAATAATTTGGCGATCTATTTAGTTTCTCAACAGACCACTCAACTCTATCTAAACCGGGGTATGCAATCGGATTATCTGTGGGGGGGCTTCCTTCCTTGGAACGCAGAAACGGCGGCCACCGTTACGTTGATGATTCCGCTCTTTTTATTGGCAGAGATGGGACCGAAGAATTTATTTCGGACGAATGCCGATCGATTGATGCGCGGGTTATCGGTGCCGATGCAGATGGTTTCATGGATGATTTTTCCGTTGGCGTGGCCACTCGAGCGATTTTTCCGTCTTTTTTTGCGAGATGAGCAGATGAGGCAGTCGGGTTGGGGGGGCTATTCGAAGGTGATGTTGATGGAGCAGTTGGCGGAGGGGCGGCAGCGGGGTGTGATTAGTTCGTATCAGTCGCGAATGATGGATCATGTGATTGCGATGCATCAGTTGCCTGTGCGGTTGTTGATGCGTTCGGTTAAGAAAAGTTTAACGTTACCGGAAGAGGCGACGGTTGGGGATTTGAGAAGGGCGGTGGGTCGGCGGTCGGGGTCGGAGCTTTTTTTGATGAAGCAGCATCAGGTGGTTGGAATTGTTGGATTGCAGGAGGTAATCGCGCGGCAGCTTCCGGATGAGGCTCCTTTGCGGCCGTTGGCGCAGGATGCGCTTTCGATTGAGATGGGGCGGAATGTTAAGTCGGCGTTTTATCGGTTGCGAAATAATCCGCGTCATGTGGCGGCGGTGGTGGATGGGCGAGGGCATTTGGTCGGAAGCATTCGGATTGATGATATTGCGCGCTATATTGCTAAACGATGATCGGGATGCTTTGTGGATTGCTTCTTTAGAAGAATGACTTATTCTCTGGGTATGTCTAAGATTTCTCGTTCGACGTTTACAGTGGTTGCTCTTGCTGGTGTATGGGTTCCTTTTCATTCTGCTTTTGCAGGCTCGGGGTCGACGGTGGAGCTATCTGAGATTGCTCGACTCTATTCGATGCGAATGCAAATGGTTTCAAATAAGATTGTGTTGAAGAATCGGTATAACACGTTAGAGATTGAGGAAAATGGACGGCGGGCTTGGATTAACGATGTGATGTTTTGGTTGCATGAGCCTTGCCGTCGTTCGGGGCGGACTTGGGCGATTCGGAAAGCCGATTTTCAGTATGGAATCGACCCAGTGCTTCGTTCGTATACGCATGCACCGAAGCGCACTCCAATGGTGGTGGTGATTGATCCGGGGCATGGTGGAAAAGATAGTGGTGCGGTGGGATTGAAAAAGGTATTTGAGAAGCAGCTGGTATTGGATATTTCGTATCGGATGAAGAATCTTCTCGAGTCGCATGGGTTCAAGGTGGTTATGACGCGGAGTGGAGATCAATACCCTTCGTTGGATGATCGGGTGGATTTGGCGCGGAAGGTGAAGGCGGATCTATTTTTGAGTATTCATGCGGATGGAGCAGCTTCATCCGCTGCACATGGGGTGGAGACGTTTATCACAACGGCGGCAGGATTTGATTCAAGTAATCATTATGGCAAGGGCGGTGATCGGTCGTCGGTATTAAATAATCGATATGATGCGGCGAATGCGATGTTGGGGTATGCGGTTCAGAGTAATTTATTAAAAATGAGTGGTCGAAGTGATCGAGGCGTGCGACGGGCGCGGTTTGCGGTGATCAAAAAGGCGCCATGTCCGGCGGCGTTGGTAGAGTGTGGGTTTTTGACGAATCCGGAAGAGGAGCGTTTGTTGAGAACGGAGGCTTATCGATCGCGGGTTGCTCAAGGGATTGTGAATGGGGTTCGTGCGTATCGCACTCTGGTTTCTCGCGCAAAGCGTTAACGCATGCGCCGAATCAATAGGCTTCCGATCAGGATGAAGAGAAGGGTGGGGCTCCAACAGCCTATCCAGGGTTCAATCCATTGCGTGCGGGCTAGATATTCGGTTAGAAATTGGGTTCCGTAGTAGCCAAAGAAAAGGGTGATGGCGAGTAGGGTGCCTACCAATGCCCCGCGTCGACCGGTGTGGGCGCCTACGGGGATGCCAAGCAGGACGGCAAGTAGGCAACTAAAGGGGGTGGCTAGTTTGTGATGGAGGTCGACGTTGTACCCTGCGAGTGTTTCAGTAGATAAAAATTGATGGGTTTGGATGTAGGCGTTGAGTTCGATGGCTGAGAGATGAGCGGTGTCTTTTGATTCCCCTAAAAAATCTTCGGGAATTTCGGGCAGGGATCGCATTTCAAGAATCTGAAAAGATTCAGCGGGTCCGAGTAAATTATTTCGTTCGTTGAAGGCTTGAAGGGTTCCTTCTTCAAACCACCAGCGTTGATCTAGCCAGTAGGCTTTTTTGGCGGTGATTTTTTTTGCATCGGTTCCGTCAGATCGTTGTTGACGTAAGGTTACGCCTTGAAGCGTGTAGCCGCGGGTGTCCATTTTTTCAATAAACCAGGTGTGGCCAACGGTTGGATTACGATAGGGAATGTTTTCAAGTTGGGGGCGGATGTCGGTATCGTGCTCTTGCTGGAGGAGTTCATGGGCACGGTAGCTATAGCGTGGGCTCATCCATTCGTTTATGAGGGAGGTGGCAAGAAGGCAGCTAAAGGCAATCCAGAGATAGGGTTGCATGAGGGAATGAATACCGATTCCGCTGGCTCGCATGGCAGTGATTTCGCTGTGACGAGTTAATTGGCTTAGACTGTAGAGCGTGGCTAAGAGAAGGCAGATGGGTATGATGATGACGATCATACTGGGCAATTGCCAGCTGTAGTAGGTGGCTATGGTTTTGGCCGATGTGCGGTACCGATAAAAATCTTCTCCCATATCCATTAAGTCGGCGATGATGAATAGCAGACTGAATGCGAGTAGCAGGAAAAATAGAGGCTGCAGCATATGATTAAAAAGATGTCGAAAGAGTATTTTCATACACGGGTGAAAGGTATCGTGAAAAGTGAGTGCTCGCAAGCGTTGAAAAAAAATCCTGATAGGCTTAGATTGAAATTTCTAAAGGAGAGAAGTATGAAGCAGCTCGTCGAGCAACAAATCTGTGAACCGGTAACGATTGTAATTTTTGGTGCATCGGGCGATTTGACGCATCGTAAATTAATACCTGCGCTGTATGCGGCGTTTCAGCAAAAATTGTTGCCGGAGCAGTTTTCGATCGTTGGATTTGCGCGACGTGATTATGACACACCCTTGTTTCGAAGTATGATGGCGGATGCGGTTGTGAAGTTTTCTCGTTTAGATGTCGATGAGGCATTGGTAGGGGCTTTTGTTGAGCATATCGATTATTTCAAAGGGGATCTCTCGAATCCAGAGGCGTATCAAGCCTTGCGAACTCTGTTGGCTGAGCCCTCGCGTTATCCAGAAAATCGGATGTATTATCTTTCGATTATCCCTGATTTATTTGAAACGGCGGTGCGTTCTTTGAAGGAGGCTGAATTGATCTCTCCCCCGCATACACAACCGTGGACGAGAGTGGTGGTGGAAAAGCCGTTTGGGCGCGATGTGGCATCTGCAAATCGATTAAATAGAGAGTTGTTGCGGTATTTGGATGAATCTCAGGTGTATCGAATCGATCACTATCTGGGCAAGGAGACGGTGCAAAATATTCTTTCGTTTCGATTTGCGAATGCCATTTTTGAGCCGGTTTTTAATCGGACCTACATTGATCATATTCAAATCACGGCATCTGAAACGGTGGGTATGGAAATGGGACGGGGTGGGTATTATGATGAGTATGGCGCGTTGCGCGATATGGTGACGAACCATTTATTACAGTTACTGTGTTTGGTTACCATGGAAGTGCCGAGCGATCTTTCGGCGGATGCAATCCGGAACGAGAAAGTAAAGATTCTGCGGAATGCTAAGTTGGATTATAAAGAGCAGATTTCAGATGCGGTATTTCGGGGGCAATATGCACGGGGTATCAATGAAGTTGGCGAGGTGATTAAAGGGTATTTGGAAGAGGATCGAATCGATCCGCAGTCGGATACAGAGAGTTTTGTGGCGATGCGCTTGATGATTGATAATTGGCGCTGGGCGGGGGTTCCAATCTTGTTGCGTACGGGAAAACGGATGGCAAAAAAGACGACTGAAATTGCGGTTCAGTTTAAGGTGCCGCCGCTGGAGCTTTTTCAGCAGGTGGAGTGTGATGGGGATGTATGTGATACGACACGGATTAAGCCGAATACGTTGATTTTCCAAATCCAGCCAAATGAAGGCATCTTTCTACGTTTGGGCACCAAGCGTCCGGGTATGCGTTTTGTAGTGGAAGATGTGAAGATGGATTTTTCGTATTCAGGGACGTGGGATGGAACTTTACCAGAGGCATATGAACGGCTTCTTTTAGATATTTTATATGGAGATTCAACGCTGTTTACCCGTTCGGATGAGGTGGAGGCAGAGTGGAGTTTGGTTCAGCCGATTTTGGATCGGTTGGCTGAGTTGAAGCCGTATTCTTATGAGCCGGGTGCATGGGGTGTCTCGGAGGCAGCTCATCTTTTTCATGGGTGTGAAGGATCATGGCGGAATCATTAGAGCTCTCGGTTGAGTGGGTGTATGTTACGGCGGGAAGCGAGGAAGAAGCGGTTTTGTTGGCTCGTACACTTGTGATGGAAAAGTATGCGGCGTGTGCCAATATATTGGGGCCTATTCGGTCGTTTTATCGATGGAACAATGAAGTTCGTGAGGACGCAGAGGTGGCGTTGGTTTTTAAAACAACTCGTGAGATGCTTCCGGTATGTAAGCAACGGTTGATTGAATTGCATAGCTATTCGTGCCCGTGTGTTCTTTCTTTCTCGGCAACTGGGGGCACAGATGCGTTCTTAAATTGGGTGAAACTACAGCTGCTCAACTAGCGGAATTCAAGCCCGATGCCTGCATATTGTGTTCGTAGATGATAGGTGGAAAGCTCTTTTCCATATCCATCAAAATAGAAAAGGGAAAAAGGGATTCCTTCGATTTGTTTGGTTAGCGTTATACGGCCAGTTAGGTTTTTTAAAGAGTCGGCATCGGCTATTCCAGTTTTAAGTTCAAGACGGGCTGAAAAGTTGAGTAGCGTTTCGCGCATAGAGAGGAGTTCATAGCTAAAACGAAGACCGTCATAATTTTTGATCGTGGTGAGATTTGGATTTTCTCTCCAAAAGAGGTCATCTTCTCGATCTGTTCGGAATGCTTGTTTAGGAAGGTATTTTCGAAAATTAAGGGATATTCGTTGCTTCATGTTCTGGGTTTCATTGAGGGCTAGTTCAGCACTTTTAAAGGTGAAAGAGAGATAGTCCCATCCACGGCTTACCTGTGTGAGTGCATATTCTCGACTTGTTTTGCTCACTAATTCATCGAAGGCGTCTTTCCCATCACTTGCATCTAGGGTTTGTCCGTTTGATTCGTGATAGTAGCCGAGTTGAATTTCGCCTTTTTTTGCATGCTGGAATCGATAGCTGATACCTGGATTTTGGCGCCGAGAGAAAACAGGGGCAGATTCGTATATGCTATCGGAGACAATATAAAAATCGTAAAGGCCATCATAGGAGAAAAATATTTCAGAGGATGCGTTAAACGTATGGATGGGATATTGGATGGAAAGAAGAAATTCAAGATGGGGGTCGTCAGTTAGGACATTATTTCCGGTGGGAATGACATAGGAGAAGTAGTTGGGGTTGTGGCTTGTCAATTTAGGATGGAGGGAACTGGGTAAATTATAGGTGAAGGCGAGCGTTGTTTGAAACAGAATGAAAAGCATGATAACGAGGGAATGTATCTTCATTTAAAATATCCTTATTTATTATTAAGTAATTAATATATTTAATATTCTATGGGGTTGTAAAGCACCTTTTTCAAATCTGAGCTTGCAGGGGGATTGGCAAATCGGGAGATTGGGCTAATGGGGTATAGATATTTATTGAAGATTGCATATGAGGGTACGCATTTTGCGGGTTGGCAGGTGCAGCCTAATCAACTGACTGTGCAGGGCGAGTTGGAGCGGTTACTGGCTGAAATGACGGCGGTTGAGTCGGTTCGATTAGAGGCGTCTGGACGAACGGATACAGGGGTTCATGCGCGAGCTCAGATGGCGCATGTGGATTTGTCTAAGGCGATTGATCCGGTCTATTTCCGACGGGGTTTAAATGCTCAGTTACCGGGCGATATACGGGTTGTTCGTATACAACGAGTATCAGATTCATTCCATGCGCGTTTTGATGCGCAGAGTAAAGAGTATCGTTATTTTATATACAATGGACTGATTGTGCCGCCGCCGTTGCGTCACTATCGGTTGCAGGAAGGTCGGCGATTGGATGAAACGCGGATGCAGCGGGCCGCGAATCAATTGATCGGTACGCACGATTTTGCTTCTTTTGCTTCGAAACGATGTGGAGAGGATGAGGATACGGTGCGGACGTTAACGCAATTAAATATAACGCGTCGGGGGGCGGAGGTCATGGTGCAAGCGAGGGCGAATGGATTTTTATATAAGATGGTTCGTAGCCTAACTGGATTTTTGATGGAAGTGGGAATGGGTCGTGTGGAGCCTGCGGTTACGCAGTCTATTTTGGAAAAGCAACAACGAACCGCGCAGGTGCGGACGGCTCAGCCGCAGGGACTCTTTTTGTGGAATGTGAGTTATTAAAAAAGTGGTAGGACGACAGGGGCTCGAACCCTGGACCCACTGGTTAAAAGCCAGTTGCTCTACCGACTGAGCTATCGTCCCATTTGTTTAGATCCCTCTCGAAATCGAACGTTTTCATAAGAAAGCGCTCGTTTCTACTGAATTGACCTTCGTGACGCAAGTGCGAATTAACAACGAATGATCATTTATCAATCGTTCGACTGGTAGATTTGTTTACGGTCGTATAAACTTTTTTTTATTTGGGGGGCATAATGAATGTTGTTGGACTCATTTTAGGAGGGGGAGCTGGAACGCGTTTGCAGCCGCTAACGCGGGAACGATCCAAGCCGGCGGTTCCTGTGGCAGGTAAATTCCGATTGGTGGATATTCCGATCAGTAATTGTATTAATAGTGGGATTCGAAACATTTTTTTGCTGACGCAGTATAATAGTGTTTCTTTGCATCAGCATATTGCTGCTACCTATCGTTTTGATCAATTTAGTGGGGGGCATGTTCGTGTTTTGGCGGCAGAGCAAACGCCTGATTCGGATGTATGGTTTCAGGGAACGGCGGATGCAGTTCGACGTTCAATGCGATACTTCAAAGACGATCGGCCAGATTTAGTGGTGATTTTATCTGGAGATCAACTTTACCGAATGAATGTGCAGGAGGTGATTGATACGCATTTAAAGAGTGGTGCTGAGATTACGGTTAGTACGACGCCGGTGGACCGTGAGGCGGCTCGATCGCTCGGAATTATGCAAGTGAACGACCAGGGTCAGGTTGTGCAGTTTGTGGAAAAGCCGGCTGAGAATGCCGTGTTGGATGGGTTGGCTGTGAATGATCGGCAGGATGCTTTTCTGGCAAGTATGGGCATCTATGTATTTAATATGGATGTGCTTTGTTCGTTACTCGAGCAGAATAATCAGACCGATTTTGGGAAGCATATTATTCCGGAAGCGATTCATTCGCATCGTGTATTTAGCCATGTTTTTGAGGGGTATTGGGAAGATATTGGTACGATTCGATCATTTTGGGCAGCTAATTTGGCGTTAACAGAACCGGTGCCGCGCTTTTCGTTTTATGATACGGATCAATTAATCTATACGCGAATGCGCTATTTGCCCCCGTCGAAAGTTAACTCTTGTGAGTTGGTGCAGTCGTTGATTTCAGATGGATGTATCTTATCGGGTGAGCGTATTTGGCGGTCGGTGGTTGGGCTCCGTTCGATTGTTGGCGAAGGCTCCGTGGTGGAAGAGAGCATACTGATGGGTGCGGATTTTTATGAGCAAAACTTTGAATCGTATACCAGCGAAATTGCATTAGGCATTGGGAAAAATTGTACTATTCGGAAAGCGATTTTAGATAAAAATGTGCGTATTGGTGATGGTGTTTTCATTACGCCTGAAGGTAAGCCGAGTGAAGTGGATGAAGATCTTTTTTGTATTCGTGATGGCATTGTGGTGATTCCAAAAAATACGGTGATTCCAGATGGAACGCATATCTAGTTTTTGCCTTTGTTTGAAAGGGTGCTTGTCGCGTGTGGATTTGATCGCTAGATTTTCCACCTTAGTTGCGTAAACGCAGAATCCGTGCCGGAATATAAATGGGATTTCGGGCTATAACGATTTTGTTCGCATGGAAAATAAAGGAAGAAAAATGGGATTATTAAGTCTTTTTAAACCAAGTAAGAGTGTGGTGGTTGTGGATGTGATTTCACTGTTTAACGCACTGGGCATGAAGGGGGATATTTCTCCGCGCACTCAGTTGCAGGTATTACGTCGATTAACTCGTTTTGCGGAGCGAGAGGAGGTCGAATTAATTGCTGTATTAAGTGGGGAGCCTCTGCACAAGGCACCGAATAGAAAAAAATTCGATAGTATTTTGGTTCTCTACAGTAAGTCATCAGCCAAGCATGCTGGATTTGTTGCTCAAACGGCTGTGAAGCGGGGTGCTTTGTTGCTTACGGATGATGTGAAGGCCGAGAAGTCGGCGGGTGCATCGGTTGAGAAAATGCGTTTATCAACCTTCCGGAAAGCGTTTGATATGAGCGTGGATGGTGAATCAGGAGATGGAGGAGACTCCGGACGGGGTCGACGTCGGCGTCGGACTCGTAAGCCGCGTGGCGAACATGGTGAGAATAGCGCTGGAAATGAAGAATCTGTGCCGTCGGAAAATCGCCCGGCAACAGAGGGTGATTCAGACGCGATCAATGAATTGATTGATTTGGTGGATTAATTCTCATGTCTAAGGCGCGTCGCACGCTTTATTTCGATATTGATGGAACATTAATGGTGGCGCGCGGTGCGGGTAGAATTGCTTTCTCTCGAGCTTTTGAAGATGTATACGGACGTCTGATTGATATTAGTCACGTCAATTTTGCAGGCGCGACAGATATGGGTGTGGTGCAGGATTTATTGCGAGAGCAGGCGTTGGTTAGTTCGGTCGATCAACAAATTCACTTCTTTGAGCGGTTAGCTTTTCACTTGGAAACGAATCTGAAGAAGCGTCCTCCACATCTCTTGCCGGGGGTGCTCTCTTTTTTAAAGCAGGTGGCTCCGGTGTGGAATTTTGCTTTGGTTACGGGAAATACACGTGCGTGTTCGGCTTTAAAATTGCGTTATTCGAAGTTGGATCCCTATTTTGATATCGAGATGGGTGGATATGGCGATGATGATGCTTGTCGAAATCGGATGGCTGCGTTGGCGATTGAACGCACGGGTCCGCCGGAACGGGGTTATTTATTGGGTGATACGCCAAAAGATATCAGGGCAGCAAAAGCAAATAAGTTGATATCGGTCGGTGTTTGTACGGGTGCTTTTACGCGTGAGCAACTGATGCTTGAGAGCCCTGATATGATCTTAGATTCATTTGAGCAGGCAGACGTTTTATTAGCGGAGCTTTGTGCGTGAGTGGTGTTTTTGATTCCCTTACTCCTGAACGAATTCTCGAGGCCGTTGAAGACGAAACTGGCCAGTCGTTTACGGGGTTAACCACGCCGCTTCCGAGTTATATTAATCGGGTGTATGAGTTGGAAAATTATGCGGGCGAACGGTTGATCGCAAAGTTTTATCGGCCGGGCCGATGGAGTCGTGCTGCGTTGGAGGATGAACATCGTTTTCTGCTGGATTGTGCTGCGACAGAAATTCCAGTGGTGGCACCGGTGATCTTGGAAAATGGGTCCTCAATTGGAAAATGGGAAGAGATTCACTTTACGCTTTTTCCTAAGCGTTCCGGGCGTGAGATGATGTTGCAATCAGATGAGGGATGGCGGCGTTTAGGGAGCCTGATTGGGCGGATGCATGCGGTGGGTTTGGAGCGTGATGCGGAGCATCGATTGGTTATGCATCCGGAAACGACGACGATTCCGGAGCGGGATCAATTGCTGGATGGCGGATGGATGTCGGATCATATATCAGCCTCTTTCCGCTGTGTGGTTGATCGCATTATTGAGATTGCCTTGCCGCTGTTTGATGAGGTTTTTTTACATCGGATTCATGGGGATTGCCATCGGGCTAATATCTTGGAGCGCCCGGACGAGGGCCTGATGATGATTGATTTTGATGATATGGTAATGGGACCAGCAGTGCAGGATTTATGGCTTTTATTACCGGGGTATGCACATGAATGTAGGCGTGAGATTGATTTGATCTTAGAGGGGTATGAATCGTTTGTGGATTTTGACGATCGCCAATTGCGTATGATGGAGGTGTTGCGGGCGATGCGAATGGTCTATTTCTTATCTTGGTGCAGTACCCAAGCAGGGGATTATCGATTTCAGACCCTTTTTCCGGATTGGGGGAGCGATCACTTTTGGCAGCGGGAGATTGCGGATTTACAGAAGCAATTACATATCATTGAGCAGGATTCATATTGGAAAGCAGGGGGTGGGAATGAGTATTAAGCGAAGTGTGAATATTGCGTGTCCGGGATGTGGAACTACACAAGATATCACTTTGGTGGAGGTGCTGAACGCTCAGACCGATCCCGATTTGAAAGAAGATTTAATGCATAACAGACTTAATCGAGTGAGTTGTTCCGATTGTGATATCGATTTCCGAGTGGATTTGCCATTGCTTTATACCGATGCAAAGGCGGGATTGATGATTCATTGGGTTCCTGAAAATGACGATGCGAATCGAGAACAAATTCTAGAGGAGTTTGATGAGGTAATTGAGCGCATGAATGCGGAGGCGGGAGAAGAAGTTTCTGTACCGAACGTGCGATTGGTGATGAACCGGGTTGAGCTGGTTGAATTAATTTATATGATAGAAGCGGGCATGAATCAGCGGGTGGTTGAGTATGTAAAGTATAGTATTTACACGCGTAATCAGGAGAAGTTGGATCCAGAGCGGCATCGGATGTTATTGAATGTGGAAGATTCAACGGATGATGAACTGCTGTTTGTGATGCAAGATGTGGATGATCGAGAGTTGGGTCAGGTGCTGCGTTATGGTCGGTCGGCTTATGAATCGTTGCTCGAACTTTTTGCGGATGAACCGGAAGAGTTTATGGAGATGTTTCCGGGGCCATGTATCAGTGCGCGTGATGTATTGCTCGAAGATAGAGCGTAGCGCTTTTCGATTCCGTGCAGTGATTAACCGAATTGCTGATGATATTCGTTCAGAATAGATTGTGCGATTTCTTGAGGGGATCGGTCATCGGTTTGGACTTGAAACGGGATGGTGTCGTAGAGCGGTTGACGTTGAGCTAAAAGTGCTTGAATCTGTTTTTCTTTATCTCCGGCAAGAAGAGGTCGATTTTGATCGTCTCGAACGCGTTGCAGAATGGTTTGGGGGGTAGCGGTGAGGCAGGCAACGAGTCCGTGTTGAGCAAAATCAGAGAGATTGTCTGGGTTGAGGACTATGCCGCCGCCGGTGGAGATGATGCTTCCATGTGTTGGAGCTAGTTGCTGAACTAGAGCGCGTTCGAGGTTTCGGAAGTGGGCTTCTCCGTGGTCGGCAAAGATCTGTGGGATGGATTTTTTTTCGGTGGTTTCGATGAGAGGGGCCATATCGAGGAGGGGAACGTGAAGTTGGGCTGCGAGGTGTGCGCCTACGGTTGTTTTACCGGTGCCCATAAAACCAACTAGAATAATGTTTTTCATTCCGATACTCCTATCTGGATATAAAAAAACGCTCCCGAGGAGCGTTTTGCAAGCGTTCGTTGAAGGTGTTTTAAACGCCTTCGGTGCGAACAGCGGTTCGGATCTCCTTGGTGTTCATATGGAGTAACTGCTCTTCGGTGTAGCCGGCTTCTGATAGCCGTCGCTTTTGTTCCAGTACCCGACGACGTTTTAGTCGTGGCTTTTTAACCGGACGCCGCAATGGCTTTTTGCGCATGGCTCTTCTAATTCTCATGATTCTTTATCTCCTGTGCCAAAATTGATCGGACAACCTAGCGATAGTGGAGGGGAGGCGCAATCTTTTATCACTAGTTTTTAGAGTACTTATCTTCTTTTTTCAGAATATGGTGGGGCGAGGAGGGTAGTGGACGCTTCTGGAATCTGTGTCCAGCAGGTGGCGTTGATTTCTAAGTGAACGAGTCCGCAGGTGGGCAGATCACCCAGAAAGGTTCTGGCAAGCCGACTGGCGAGTTGACTGATGGAGGGGTTGTGCCCGATGAGGAGTAAGATGGTAATAGCATTGGATTGCTCCTCAATCCGTTGGAGAAGGGTGCTAGCGTATGCGCCGTAGAGGGTGGGTTCTATTCTTATATTGGTTGGAGGAAGCTGGAGTTTTTCGAGTGTTTGTTGGGTCCGTTGGGCGGGACTGCAGAGAATGCGATCTGGCGTGCCGATCGTGGTTTGAATGTAGTGTCCGATCTGATGGGCATGGTCTTTTCCGCTGGGGAGTAGCAACCGATCAATATCGGCTTTTGATGTGCTCATTCCTTCTGATTTTGCATGCCGAAGTAGTAGCAATTGTTTCTTGAGGGGCCTGTTCAATGGGCGCCTTTTTTTAGGCACATCATGATGGCTCCTAAAATAACGAGTCCGAGAACGATCGATCGTAATAATAGATCGGGTAATTTAACGGAGAGTCGGCTGCCAAAGTAGACGCCAAGGGTTGACCCGAGTGACATGATGAGTGCGGTTGGCAGGTCGAGTTCGCCGCGAGCTCCAAATGTGATGGATGTGATGGCCGTCATAACGAAGGCGAGGAAGATGGCGCTTCCAACCGTTTGGCTGGCGGAGAGTCCAAATAAAATAATGAGAATGGGAACAACAAGCACTCCTCCGCCAATGGCGGTGGCTCCAACGAGAGCGCCGCAGATGGCTCCAACTAAGATCGCTAAACCGCTTCTTACCCGCGGATAGTGGTAGAGTTTCTGCGCGATTTGGCTTTGTGCAGGGGCGCCTTTTTTCTGCGAAATCATGTTCCATATCATGAGGATGATCCCGAAGAATATGACGCCAATAATAAAGCTTTCTAGGTGGGCTTTGAAGGCTTGATCTGCACCTTTGAGGCTGATCCAGCCGGATGTAAAAAGTGTTGCTGGAATGGCGCCGGTAAGAAATTGTTTCGAGAGTGACCAGTCAATGGTTTTCAATTTAATATGGTGGATCATGGCGGTAATTTTGGTGAGAAACGCATAAAGCGTAGTGGTGCCTACCGCGACTAATGGGTCGACTTTCAAAAGCACGGTAAGGGCGGGTAAGATTAAAACGCCTCCGCCGATGCTGGTTAGACCAATACAGAATCCGATAAAGAGTCCGAGCAGGAGTCGGATGAGAATGGCTCCAATTTCTACATTATCAAACATGAGGGAGTCCTACCTTAGTGTGCCAAAGATGCCGAGACAATTTGTTGGAGTACTTGGCAGGTTTTTAGATATTCATCTATGAGGACATATTCGCTCAGTTGATGAAAGTTGTGTGCGCCTGTGCCCAGCGTGACAGTGGGGAGCCCTTTTTCATTAAAGTTGTTTGCATCGAGTCCGGCATCCATCACGAGTGGGTTGGGTTTGAGTCCGATCTGTTCAACGGCTTTCTGGGCGATTTGCACGCAGGGTTCTGATTTTTTTAAGCGGAAGGCGCGGTAGGCGCTTTCGGTTTTGAAGATCACATTGCCTGTTTTCCCGTCGCTGTTCTGGGTGGTTTTTGCGGCGCGATCAAACTCATTTTGATAGGTACGGATGATCTGTTCAAGAAAGGGTTGGCTATGGCTTCGGCACTCGCCTGTGAGGATGAGGTGATCCATCACTTGATTGCTGGCTTCGCCGCCATTGATGGCGCCTATATTGGAAGTTCCGCATCGATTTCCTTTTTCTATTTTTCCGAAATAGCCTTTATCTGAGATGGTGGAGATGGCTTTGGCTGCGATTAGTCCAGCGGAGACCCCTTTGTGGGGTTCGAGTCCGGCATGGGAACTTATCCCAGTTATGGTGGCTTGCCAGCGAGCAGCGCTCATGGCGCCAATGACGATTTCATTGGGCTCTTGTCCGTCGAGGTTGAAGCCCATAGCGGGGTTGCCTAAATCGCTGAATCGAACCATGCGTGAACCATGGAGCCCGTTTTCTTCGGCAATGGGAAAAAGCAGGGTGATAGGTGGCCGTGGTGTTTTTTCTGCCAGCAAGGTTTCTGCGAGAGTTAGAATGGCGGAACAGCCCGAGCGGTCATCTCCTCCGAGACCTGTTTTCCCTTTGGCGATAATCCGTTTTCCTTTGATAAGGGGTTCGGCTCCACGACAGAGAGGAACGGTATCCATATGTGCGGAGAACATGATGCGCGGTGCCTTCACCGTGCCGGGAATTTGAACAATGAGATTGCCGATCTCAAAACCCATACCTAATCGTTTGTGGGCGTCGTCATGTTTGATCCAGCTTTTCTTGCAGCCGGCTGCGACCAGTTTTTTCGTCAGATATTCAGCGACCAGCCGTTCGCGACCGGTAGGACCTTGGATGGCGAGTAATTCAAGTAGATTTTGAAGGGCTCTCTCTTTCATTTTATTCCTTTCGATTCGATTTGTATGATTAACGTTTTACCGTAACCGATTATTGTATGGCGTCTAGCTCTTCCCACCGTTGGTATGCGTGTTCCAGCTCTAGAGGAAGAGATTCGGCGCGTTGATTGGCAGTAGAGATATCTTCTTTGTTGTTACGGTAGAAGGCGGGATCACTCATTTGAATTTGAAGCTGTTCCAGTTCTGTTTCGAGTTTTTCGATGGTGGCAGGAAGGGTGTTGAGCTCTTCTTTTTCACGATTGCTGAGTTTGCGTTTACCTGTTTTTTGCGTGGATGATAGCGCGATGGGTTTGGATTGGATGGGTTCTGGTTTGATCCGTTGATCTAGCCAGTCATCATACCCTCCGACATAGGTTTTTAGAACGCCGTTGCCTTCAAAGACAATGGTGCTGCTTACCACGTTATTGAGAAAGGTGCGGTCATGGCTGACGAGTAGGAGGGTGCCATCATATTGAACCAGAAGTTCTTCGAGGAGTTCGAGGGTCTCTACATCAAGATCATTGGTCGGCTCATCGAGGACCAGCACATTAGCGGGTCGGGTGAAGAGTTTAGCGAGGAGCAATCGATTCCTTTCGCCACCAGAGAGGACACGTGCTTTTTGGCGGGCCCGATCGGGCGCAAAAAGAAAATCTTGAAGATAACCGAGTACATGTTTGGAGCGTCCGTTGATGGTGATGGATTCTTCGGGGCTGACGTTTTCGGCAACGGTTTTTTGATCATCGATGGTGGCACGATGTTGATCAAAATAAGCGACTTCGAGTTTAGTGCCATGTTTGACGGTGCCTTGTTGGGGTTCTAGTTGGCCGAGCAGGAGTTGGATGAGTGTGGATTTTCCGCACCCATTGGGTCCGATGATGCCGATTTTATCGCCCCGCATTATATCGGTGTGGAAGCCAGTTACAATCGGAAGATGTTCATAGGCATAGGAGAGGTTGTTGACGGCAACTACTTTACGTCCAGATAGTTCGGCTTCGTTGAGGTTGAGTTGAGCGGTTCCGGAACGTTCACGTCGTTGCCGCCGTTCAAGCCGCATTTGTTCAAGTGCACGAACTCGTCCTTCATTTCTTGTTCGTCGGGCTTTAATACCTTTTCGAATCCATGTTTCTTCTTGGGCAAGTTTTTTATCGAACTGTGCCCATTGCTCTGCTTCGCCGTCGAGCAGGGCTTGTTTGCGTTTTAAATAGGTTTCGTAGTCGCAGGCCCATGAGTGGAGATTGCCGCGATCGAGTTCGATTATGCGGGTGGCGAGTTTGCGGAGAAAGGTTCGGTCGTGCGTTACCACGATGAGGGAGCCGCGGAAGCGTAGGAGAAATTGCTCGAGCCATTGGATTGATTCTATGTCGAGGTGGTTGGTGGGCTCGTCTAAGATGAGTAAATCGGGTTCGCATACCAGTGCTTTAGCTAGCAGAGCACGGCGCTTTTGTCCGCCAGAGAGCTGTTTAAAGAGAAGAGGGTTTTCCAAGCCGACAATTGAGATGGCGCGATCGATGGCTTGTTGGGTTTCCCAGGATTCTTCGTCTTCGGTGAAGTCGCTTCGAAGGAGATCTTCGATGGTGCCTTGCAGTTGATCGGGGACATTTTGCTGGAGGGCGCGAATTTTTAGACCGGGCTGCGGGATTAGTGAACCTGCATCAGATTCAAGTTCACCGGCTATGATCTTCAGTAGGGTGGATTTGCCTTCCCCATTTCGACCGACCATAAAGATACGTTCGTTGCGTTCAATCTGTAATGTGGCTTGATCGAGAAGTAGGGGGCCGCCGAAGGCTTTACTGATTTGTTGAATGCTGAGAAGTGCCATGGGTTTAAGCTAGATGCCGCCGCCTTGATTGAAGTCGAGGTGCAATCCGCATTCGCGTTTGAGTCCGTGGAAGCGGGTTTCTTCGGCGGTCATATTTTCTGCTAATGGGATGGAAGTGTGCCAATCGCCTACCGAGACATATCCTTTTTCTTTTAAGGGGTGTGGGGGTAAATCGAAGGCTTTTAGATAGGCTTCCACTTGTTGATCATCCCAATCGATGATGGGATAGATTTTGATCCAGTTGTTCTGTTCTTCTATGGCGGGACGTTCGCTTCGGCTTTGCGATTGTTTGCGGCGAATTCCGGAAATCCACGCCGTGGCTTGGAGCTCTTCGAGAGCTCGTTGCATGGGTTCGACTTTATTGATCTGATTATATTTTTCAAGACCTATTTCGCCTTGTTCCCATAGGTTGCCGTATTGCTCTTCTTGTTGTGCGGCGGGTATGTTGGAGCGATATGTTTTAATGTTTAATTGGAGTTGATCGGTTAGTATTTTTGCGTAGGCGTAGGTCTCTGGGAAGAGGTGTCCGGTATCGATAAAGATGATCGGAATTTCAGGAAGTTGTTGCTTCACCAGATGAAGCATGACGGCGCTTTGGATGCCGAAGCTGGTGCTCATGATTAAGCCAGATCCGTATTGGTTTTGCGCATGAGCAATCCGTTGATGTGCGCTCATGTGCTCGAGTGCTTGTGCCGTACTGAGATCGAGGGTCATTGAGCCAGTCCGGTTTTGAATTCTCGACCATCATATACGGCAGGTACTACGTTGGTTCGAATCAGAAAGTCGCCGAAGCCTTCTTCGGCTTCGCGTTCTGAGGCGTAGCGTTCGAATAGGGGGTCGATTTCAGCAAGAATTTGATCTTCATCGATATTTTCTCGATAGAGTTGTACGAGGCGAGTGCCTTTGCCGTCGCCTCCTAAATAGAGATTATATTTGCCGGGGGCTTTTCCTACAAAGGCGATTTCGGCGAGATAGGGACGTGCACATCCGTTGGGGCAACCGGTCATGCGAATGGTGATGGGTTGTTCGGCAAGCCCGTGTTTATTGGCTAGGTTTTCTAGTTTTGTAATGAGATCGGGCAAATATCGTTCCGCTTCTGCCATGGCGAGTGTGCAGGTGGGCAGGGCGACACATGCCATGCTGTTTTCTCGCAACCGGCTGACGTCGCGCAGTAAACCGTGTTCGCGGGCGAGGGCTTCAATGGCTTCTTTTTTCTTGGTTTCAACTTCAGCAATCACCAGATTTTGGGTGGCGGTCATGCGGAAGTCGCCGCCATGAAGATCGGCAATTTGTAGCAATCCTTGTAGCATTTGCGGTCCATCGGGTTTGTCTGTGATGCGGCCGTGCTCGATGAAGAGCGTTAGGTTGGAGGTGCCGTTGGCATTCTCGGTCCAACCGAAGCGATCGGAGTGCATCGTGAACGTGTAGGGCTCTTCGGGCGCAAAGGTGATGCCGGATCTTTTTTCGACTTCGGCTTTGAAGAGGTCGACGCCCATGCGGTCGACGGTATATTTGAGTCGGGCTTGTTTGCGATCGGTTCGATTGCCGTTGTCGCGTTGGGTGGTGACGACGGCTTCGGCAATCGGGCAAATCTGATCGGGGGTGATGAAACCTAAGTTTTTGGCGATTTGTGGATAGGTGCCGGGTGTGCTGTGGCTGCATCCCATTCCCCCCCCGACGAGGACATCATAGCCTGCGAGTTCGCCGTCTTTGACGATGGCAACAAAGCTGAGGTCGTTGCCGTTAACATCGACATCGTTGTGAGGAGGCACGGCTACGGCAATTTTAAATTTACGGGGCAGATAAGTGGCACCGTAGATCGGTTCAATCTCTTCTTTCACATCTGCGATCTTCTCTTGGTCGAGCCAGATCTCATGATAGGCTTGTGTGGCAGGAAGCAGGTGGGTGCTGATTGAGGTTGCATCTTCGTAGACGCGTGCGTGAAGGCTAGATTCAACGGGATTGCTGTTACATAGCACATTGCGGTTTACGTCTCCACAAGCAGCGATGGAGTCGATGAAGGCTTTGTTGATGCCTTGAATGAGGGGTTTCACATTCTTTTTGAGAATGCCGTGATATTGGAAGGTTTGGCGGGTGGTGAGTCGGAGGCCTCCGCCGGTTAGTTCGCGTGCAATGGCATCGATGGCTTTCCATTGTTCGGCACGAATGACGCCGCCGGGTACGCGGGCTCGCAGCATGAAGGTGAAGAGGGGCTCTAATTTTTGCTGACGTCTTTCGTCGCGAATGTCGCGGTCATCTTGTTGATAGAAGCCGTGAAATTTGGTGAGCTGTGTATCGTCTTCTTCAAGCGATCCCGTGATGGCTTTGTGTAAGCCCTCTTCGATGGTGCCTCGGAGGTTACCACTTTTTTCTTTGATGCCTTCGACGGGTGTTAAGTCTGCTTCTTTTTCACTCATAGTCAGGTTCCTTTAATACACATCTTTTTGGTATCGCCCATCCCGCCGAAGTTGATCGAGGGTCTCGGCGGCTTGTTCGGGGGTTTGATTTCCTTGTTCTTCAATCACGGCTAAGAGTGCCTGATGAACATCTTTTGCCATGCGGCTTTCATCGCCACAGATATAGATGTGGGCGCCGCGATTCATCCAGTTCCAAAGTTCTTCGGCTTGTTCGAGGATGCGATGTTGAACGTAGATTTTTTCAGCTTGGTCGCGAGAGAAGGCGAGGTCGATTCGTGTGAGGATGCCTTCGTCCATCCATGTTTGCCATTCGGTTTGATATAAAAAATCTTCCGTGAAGTGGGGATTGCCAAAAAAGAGCCAATTATCCCCTGTGGCTTCGGTGGCGGCGCGTTCTTGCACAAATGCTCGAAATGGAGCGATGCCGGTTCCGGGACCGATCATAATGATGGGGGTGTCTGGATTGGTTGGAAGCCGAAAGTGGTCGCTGGCTTCAACATAGACTGATATTTCGGCACCGGGCTGAAGCTGGCTTAGGTGACCGGAGGCCCCGCCGAGGTGGTGAAATCCGTAGGCTTCATATTCGACAACGCCTACGGTGAGGTGGACTTCTTCTTCGACCTCTGCTTGTGCTGAGGCGATGGAGTAGAGTCGGGGGGTAAGTTTGCGAAGGGTGCTGATGAGGGCATCAGCGGTGAGTGTGGTGGGGTATTCGTGAATGACGTCGATGATTTGCCGGTCGGTGATGTAGGCTTGAAGTTTTTCTGCATCGCTTGCAATGGCACGCAGTTCGGCTTGGTTGGTGAGTTCGGCATAGTCTTGGACAAAAGCGGGGTGAAGTTGGGTTAGTTCATAGGTTTGTTCAAGTGCTGATTGAATCGATTGTTTTTCATCATTTATTTCAACGGTATCGGTGGGACGAATGCCTGTTTTTTCTAGCAACCCTTCAACGAGTTCGGGGCTATTTTTAAACCAGACGCCTAACGAATCACCTGCTTGGTAGATTAGCCCGGATTCTTCGAGGTCGATTTCGATATGGCGAATGTCTTTTTCTGAATGACGTCCGGTGATTTTTTGGTTGGTGAGGAGTTGGGTTTGAAGGGGCTTCTTGCGGGTGTATTTCACACTTGCTGCTGGGGCTGCAAAGGAAATGGGTGCCGTTGCAGTTGCGGGTGCACTTGGTAGGATTTCTTTGAGCGTGGCTATGCTAGAGGCGATCCATGCTTCGGCGTCATCATCAAAGTCAACGTCGAGGTCAATTCGGTCAAACAGGCGTTTGCCGCCAAGCTCTTCGAGGCGGGTGTCAAAATCTTTTCCTGTTTTGCAGTAAAACTCATAGCTGCTGTCTCCAAGTGCGCAGACGGCAAAGCGTGTTTCTTTGAGTTTTGGGGCTTTGCTTCCATTGAGAAAGTCGACGAAATTAAGGGCGTCGTCGGGCGGATCTCCTTCGCCTTGCGTGCTGACAAGCACGACTAAGTTTTTGGTTTTTTTGAGATTTTTCTCTTTAAATTTTCCCATGGAGACGAGGTCGGTTGCGATGCCTTCGGCTTGGGCCGCTTCGTTGAGTTCTTCGGCGATTGAGCGGGCATTGCCGGTTTGAGAGCCGTATAAAATCGTGAGGACGTGATCGCCACCGACTTCTGTGGTCGTTGGCACGATGCCTCCTTGTGCTGCGATGCCGGTGAGATATCCGCCAAGCCAGCTCTGTTGGGTGGGTGAGAGTGAGCCGGTTAATTGATGCAGTTGTGCGATAATCTGTGGATCAATTCCAATAGAATCGCTATTTTGGTTTTGCGGTTGTGCCATCTCTATTCTCTTTTTACAAAAGGGTTTCTTAACGCTGTTTTTTTGTTTCTAGATCTAATACGTTTTTATCGTGCATAAAATTACGTTAATTTATTTAGGAAGCAACTTTAAAAGCAAAAAACTGTACACAAAATACGGAATTAAAATACGTACAAAATTATACGGATTTAAAATATGATGGAAATAGCGTTTTCGCCTTGCCCTAATGACACCTTTATTTTTAATGATTTGGCGCATCAATCAGATATAGCGGCGCATCTATATGACGTGGAACAGTTGAATCGATTGGCTTTCGAGGGGCGCTATGATGTGACGAAGTTGTCTTTTCATGCATGGCTTTTGTTGCGAGAGACGTATCAGTTGCTGGAGGTGGGTGCCGCATTGGGTCGAGGTTGTGGGCCGTTGGTTATCACGCGAGAAGCTGAACCCCTGCCGGAACGTCCACGGGTAGCGTTACCGGGGGAGCTGACAACGGCACATCTTCTCTATCGGTTGTGTTATGGGGATGGGGCGGAGAAGGTTTTTATGCCCTTTCATGAGATTATGGATGCGTTGGCTGCGGGTGAGGTGGATGCGGGTGTGATTATTCATGAAGGTCGTTTTGTTTTTAAGGAGCGGGGGTTTCATTGCGCGCAGGATTTAGGGGGGTGGTGGGAAACCGAAACGGGCTTGCCGATTCCGCTGGGTTGCATTGCGGTTCGCAGAAATCTGGGTAAGGAAGTGATTTCAGATATCGAACAACGTCTGAAAAACTCCATAGAGCTTGCCTTTGCGTATCCAGAAAAAACGCAGGATTATGTTCGTGCGCATGCTCAGGAGTTGGATGATGGAGTCATGGAAGAACATATAAAGACATATGTAAATACGTTCACGCGGGGGCTGGGTGAGGAAGGTCGTGCGGCAGTGACGGAGTTGGAAAAACGCGCCTTTGCCGCCGGAGTGATTTCATGATTGGAGTGCTTTTTGCGACGCAGATGGAGGCGGCCGCCTTCCAGAACCGAGAGGTTCCTGATGATGTCGTGGTGAAAGTTGCCGATGAGATGGGGCTGGAGGCGGCTCGTATTGCGGCAGAAGAGTTGGTTGAAGCGGGGGCGACTACAATCATTAATGCGGGCGTGTGTGCGGCATTACATAATCGAGTTGAACGAGGGTCTGTGTATCGGATTTCGACGGTGATTACGGAGGAGCTGAAGGCAGCTGTTAATGTGGGTGTTGGGCTCGGACTCAAGAAATTGGTGAGTGTGGAGGAGCCGTTGTATCAGGCGGATCGCAAACAGGAGTTGGCTCGACAGTATGATTTGGTTGATATGGAAGGCTATGCGGTTGCGCGGGTTTGTGAGGCGCATCAAATTCCATGTATTTTATTAAAGGGCGTCACTGATTTTGGCGATGCGATGGCGAAAGAGGATATCCAAACCCATATTGCGCCGGTCTCTGAAACGGTGGCCGAAGCGATTTTGTTTGCTTTGGATGGAATGAAATCACGTTCTGATAACCGAGGGGATAGCACCGAGACAGATTTGAAGGGACGTGATCATGCTGAGGGTTTGGTGAAGCGACTTCATCGTTTTACAAAAGTGGAGCATCTCATTTTTTCATTACCGCTTTTATTTGCCGGTGCTTGGTTGGGCGCGAAGGGGTTCCCTTCTCTCTCTGTTTTACTTTGGATTACGTTGGCGGGATTGGGAGCGCGCACGTTTGGTATGGCTCTCAATCGTATTTTTGATCGTAAGATCGATGCGGTTAATCCGCGCACAGCTGGGCGAGAATTGGCTGCGGGGGCGTTGTCACTTAAGCAGGGCTATGGAGTGGCATTGTGTGGGGTCGTTCTTTATTTCATCGCCTGTGCTGGATTAGGTGAGTTTGTTCTTACGTTGTCTCTTTTTCCGCTTATCCCGCTCACGATCTATTCGTTGTTGAAACGATTCACGCCGCTTTGTCATTATGGCATTGGGGTGGCGTTGGGGTTTGCTCCTTTAGGTGCCTTTGTTGCGGCGTCGGGTGATTTAGCATTTTCATCGGAATTGATTTTGTTGTGTCTGTTTACGTTTTTTTGGATCAGTGGATTTGATATTATTTATGCGTTGATGGATCGGGAATTTGATCAAACGCATGGCGTGAAGAGTCTGCCATCGGCGTTGGGTGAGAAGGGGGCGCTAGCCGTGGCTGCGTTCACTCATTTAATCGCCTTCGCTTTGTTAGTCTTATTGTGGATGGGCTTCGGTGGAGCGCTTTCCTTGTTGTCTTTAAGCGTTGCGGCGGTTGCATTTGGTGCGGCTTATGTTCCAACGATTCCGATAGCCGTTCGCTTTTTTCCCATATCGGCGGTTGCGGGAATTGCGGGTGCGCTCGTTGTTTTATTAGGAGGTATATCATGAATCTAGTGGTGGCATTAACGGGAGCGTCGGGCTCCTATGCAGCAAAAGCGATTGTCGAGCGTTCGAAGTGGCCTGTTACGCTGATTGCAAGCAAGATGGGTAGAATGGTCTATGAGCAAGAGGCAGGCCCTTTCGAAGAGTTGGAAGAGATGGTGGATCAGGTTTGGCAGGATGGAAATCTTGCCGCGACAGTTTCATCGGGATCCGTGCCGACCGTGGGGATGGTCGTTGCACCTTGTTCGGCAAACACGTTGGGAAAAGTTTCAGCGGGGATTGCAGATTCGTTGGTTTCTCGATCGGCGCATTGTCATTTAAAGGAAGGACGGCGAGTGGTATTGTGTGTGCGTGAAGCACCTTGGTCGCCTATCACCGCGCGAAATGCGGCTTCGTTTTCGGCGGCTGGAGGAACGGTTATGCCCATCTCGCCCCCCTACTATATGGGTAAGGGGCGAATGCCCCATGAAATTTCAGTGGCTGAGATGCTTGGTTTTTATGCCGACCATGTCTTGGCGTTGTTCGGACAGGAAGCTCCGCAAACCTGGGCGGATGTTCGAGAATGGGGGAAGAAGTCGTGAGTGATGCATCGCGTGATACGTTAATTTCAGCGAATGAAAACCGTGAAATGTTTGACCGCATTGCGGGCACCTATGATACGGCAAACCGAGCTATTTCACTGGGTCTTGATATCGGTTGGCGACGAAAAACCATCGAGATGTTGGCTCCGAGAGAAGAAGGGCTCTATCTTGATGTGGGCACCGGCACTGGGGATTTGGCGATGGAGTTATTGGCTCAAGTGCCTAAAGCACAGGTGGAAGCGATTGATCCATCTGAAAAAATGTTAGCCGTTGCGCGCGATAAAGCGTTGCAGCTCGGCGTGAGTCGGCGCCCGCGTTTTCAAAATGCAGATGCATTGAATTTACCGATGCCTGATGTCTTGTTCGATGGAATCGTATGTGGATTCTGCTTCCGAAACATTGAGCATCGCCAGCGGGCTTTATCGGAAATGTTTCGCGTGATGAAGCCGGGTGGGAAGTTGTTGATATTGGAGGCAACGTATCCGGAGAATGTCTTGGTTCGGTTGGGATATAAACTGTATACGCCGTTGGTGCCGTTGATCGGAAAACTTTTTGGCGATGGAGATGCGTATTCGTATTTGCTCGATTCGATCGAAGATTTTCCGCGACGCGATACAGTGACGGGAATGTTCCGGATTGCGGGCTTTCAAGGTGTCTCTTCCACTCCCTTGGCAATGGGTACGGTCTCTATCTTTGAAGGAAGGAAGCCTGCCTAATGAAACCCGTGCGTTTCGCAGCAGCAGCTTATAGCAATTCTGCACCCTTGGTCGCTTGCTTGTCGCAAGTTGATCCGAATGTGGAAGTGTTTCATGGAGTGCCTTCGATGCATTTGAAAGAGCTCCTCGCTGGACGAATTGACTGTGCTCTTATTCCGGTGGCGCATGCCATTCAACATCCGGAGTTAACGATTTTAGATCGGGTTGGAGTGGCTGCTGATGGAGCGGTGCGTAGCGTGTTGTTGAAATGTCATAAACCTGTTGATCAGATCATTACGGTCGCTCGTGATGTAGCATCAGGGACCTCCAATGTATTAGCCGAGCTGGTGCTTGAACATCATGTTGGGGTGTCGGTTGAAATGGTTGATGATACCGTCGGTGCTGATGCTGAAGTGGTGATTGGTGATCGGGCTCTTTTGAGTGAGCCCGCTAGTGCCGGTGATATGGACCTGGCAGCCGCGTGGAAAGAGTTAACGAAGTTGCCTTTTGTTTTTGCTTTATGGGCTGTTCGCTCGGATTTCGATGAGGTGGAGCATATCGATGTTTTAACGCAGCACGCAGCTCAAATGGGAGTAGAGCGGATTCCTGCATTGGCTGCCGGATATGCAGAGCAGTTGGGAAAAACCGCTGGTTTTTGGAAAGAGTATTTGGAAAAATCAATTCACTTTCAATTAACGGATGCCGATCGGAAAGCTATTAAGCAGTTCAAAACTATGGCGGCCGTGCACGAAGTGCTGACGGCACAGATGGAAAATTAGATCCGGAAAAAACGTCGGATGCCGACGGTGCTTGAAGTCGCGAGCAAAATCATTACCAACGAGCCCGGTTCGGGAATAACATCGTAACCGATGTCCTTAAATTGAGCGATGGTGGTTTCGCTGACAAACGTGGGTTCGTTCAGCCAGCCGGTCATCAGTTCAAACGCGATATCTTGCCCTTCTGGGTCGGTAATACCAGTGAGCTCAGCGCCATTTTCGACTTCATTCCAGTGTCTTCCGGCGGTGCCGAGGCCGCCTTCTTCCTCGATGGGAATGAAAGTGGCAGTTGGGTCGAACTCATTTTGGTAGGCGGTCAGGGCGTGAATACCCGTGTATTGATTCGCGGCGGAAAGCACGGGGTTGTAAACCGTTGCCGTATCAGAGTCGAAGAGGTTCCAGACGGTACCGAGCCCGATGACATGCGCCATTTCGTGTTGGATGAGGGCACTGAAGGTTCCATTATTGATGAGCGTATCGACGTCTTCAATATCGAAGGTCATTGAGCCGTCCACTGCCCATAAAACATCGGAGGGATTAACATCGCCGTTCAGTAAAACATTTCCGTAAACATAACCGGATGGACTGGCTGATCCCAACACACCGCCCGGTCCATCGTTTGTTGCAAGGGTGGCGTTAATGTTAATTCCATCCAGCAGGGGAGAGTTGAAACGATAATCGATAATAATGGATTCCCAGAAAGTAACCGCCTCGGTGAAAGCCGATTGGTATTGAGCACCGAATTCGTTATTAAACTGCAGGTCAATGGAAAAAGCGCCATACGCGGAATGTATGAATAGATTTAACGACAGTCCTGCTAGAAGAGAGCTTGTGTAGATTTTCATCAGATATCGCACATTAAAAGTTTAGTTTAAGGAAATAAAATTACAAGCGACAACGGCGATGAAAGGTTTACAAGCTTAGATCAGCCTAGCAAATTTTTTTCTTTCGCAGCAGTATCAACGTGCCGACCAGTAGCATAACCAACGAATAGAGTTGCCCTTTCGTCAGCCATTCAAAATAGACGGTACTATCTGGCTCTCTAAAAAACTCGATGGCTATACGGGCAGTGGCATAGAGAAGTAGATAGCATCCGCTCATGACGCCGGGCTTTTTTCCCCACCGTGTTTTGCGAAGCAGCAATAAGATTCCAAAAACCAAAAATCCTTCGCAGAGAGCTTGATAAAGTTGCGATGGATGACGAGGGGAGAGATGCCCACTTGTGACCAGTTGTTCAATTAAGTTCGTGTCGTACTCTCCATATCGCAGCCCAACTTCTTGTGGAAAGATAATAGCCCACTTGGTATTTGATACACGGCCCCACAATTCACCATTAATGAAATTGGCAATACGACCAAAGCCGATACCCAACGAAACGGTCATCGCTAAATGATCGCTGATATTCCAAAATACATAGCCCTGTTTTTTTGCATACCAGATAAGGAAGAAGACGGAGCCAATAAAGCCCCCATGACTTGCCATGCCGCCTTCCCAAATTTTGAACAGTGATAGTGGGTTGGTGATGAACGCGTCATAATTATAAAGAAGCTGATAGCCTAAACGTCCGCCTAGAAAGACTCCAAAAAAGGCAAAGAGGACAATAAAATGACTCACTTGATCTGTAGGGACTGAAAAGGAACCACTCCGTGACCATCGGCGCAGTAATAAAAAACTACCCAAAAAACCAAACAAATAGGCAACTCCATACCACCGCACCGCCAACGGACCGAATAGCGGAAGAATCACCGGATCTATATGGTGAATGAGGAAATTCATGATACGAGACTGTATCGAAAGCCTCGCTGAAAAGAAGTTATTTTATATGGATAATTATTCTCTGAATGGAATTCTCATAGAATCCTAATTGGTCAAATACATCGAAACATACTATGCTTTATCTGTTTTAAAAATTCGGGCGGGTTTTAAATAATTATAAAAACTAGCTTGATTAGAAATTTGATGTAGGTAATAAATAAAAACTTAACAAGTAATTAAGCAAAAAAAGATGGAAATATATGGGTGAAAAACCTTGTATTAAAATTGAAATTATAGGAAATATATCAATCTAAGCGGAGTGGGTCTGCTTACAAATAAGGAGTATAGTTATGAAAAAATTAGGTATTACATTAGCGGTAGTCGCTTTTGCAGCCGTTGCTGCTCAGGCTCAAACTAACAGTTCCAACATAGTTGGATACAACAAAGACGTTCACGTTGGTGGATTTTTGATCTCGGCAAATCAATTTAGTGGAACCACACCCACAGAGGTTTACGGTGATCAATTACCATCTGGATCTAAAATATATACATTTGACGGAACTGGATATTCAGCTGCAACATATGGTCCTGTTTTTGTTCCCGGCACTGGCTTGGTAACAAAATGGAATTTGGAGTTGGATTTAAGTGCTGGTACTGGTTATTGGGTTGAAAGTTCAGCTGCTGCAACAGCCATCATTGCTGGGGAAGTCAATACAGCGACATCAGTAACTAATAACATTGGAAGTGGTTTCTCAATTGTTTCATATCCTTACCCGGTTGAACGCACTATAACTGAATTAGGTTTGAGTCCTGCGTCTGGTGACAAAATTTATATATTTGATGGAACTGGTTATGAATCATCAACTTACGGTCCTGTTTTTGTCCCAGGAACAGGTCTAGTAACGAAATGGAATAATGACCTAACGATTTCTGTTGGAA
>CAJYAJ010000006.1 GCA_913065005.1 uncultured Verrucomicrobiota bacterium
CCTTTCGACAGCAAGCCCCATGTCGACTTCGGATGTCCTCCACCTGACGTACGGCCCTCACCACCACCCATTGGGTGATCTACTGGGTTCATCGCAACACCCCGCACAGTCGGACGAATCCCCAACCAACGTTTACGGCCCGCTTTACCCATAACAATATTGCTATGCTCAACATTCCCCACACGACCAATCGTCGCCATGCACTCCGTTCGAATCAAACGAATCTCACCTGAAGGCATCTTCACATTGGCAAACTCTTCCGTCTGCGACATCAACACCGCCGACGCGCCCGCTGAACGAACCAACTGACCTCCACGACCCGCAATCAACTCAATGTTATGAACCGCCATTCCGATCGGGATTTTATTCAACGGTAACGCATTACCCAACGACGGCTCCGCATCTGGACCCGACATCAACGTCGCACCCACCTGCAAATTCACCGGCGCAATAATATAGCGCTTCTCTCCATCCGCATAATGCAATAAAGCAATGCGAGCAGAACGGTTGGGATCATATTCAATCGCAGCCACTTTCGCCGGAACACCAAACTTATCCCGCTTGAAATCAATCACCCGATACCGACGCTTATGTCCGCCACCCCGGTGACGCACCGAAATACGACCCGCACTATTACGACCCGCTTTACTCTTCTTCCCCTTCAACAACGAACGCTCCGGCGATGTTTTCGTGATTTCAGAAAAATCTGAAAGCACCATGTGCCGGCGACTCGGTGTTGTAGGTTTATGACTCTTTAAAGGCATCTTTCCACTCCCCTTAGATCAAGTTGATGCTGTCATCAGCATGCAACGTGACAACAGCACGCTTCCATGCCGCTGTCGTTCCATAATTCGCTGTACGTTCGCGCTTCTTCTTGCCTTTTCGGCGCATCGTATTGACGGCCATAACACGGACACTGAAGAGCTCTTCCACAGCACGCTTAATCTCAATTTTATTGGCGGTCATAGAAACCCGGAACAGATACTTATTCTCTTCCTCTGAAAGTCGAGTTCCCTTCTCCGTTAACAAAACCGCTTTAATCAAATCCGATGAATTCTTCATCCCTCACCGCCTTCCTCGCCGAGACGGGCTGATAGCACCTTCATCCCCGCTTCGGTAATGACCACCTGCTTATGGCGCAACATCTGATAGGTATTCACCAAATCAGCCCTCACCACTTCCACACGCTCCAGATTACGCGCAGCTAAATTCACATTTTCCTGCAGCGTATCCACAATAAACAAACCACCCCGATCCAGCCCGAGGTTCGATAACACCGCCGCAAACGCCTTTGTTTTTGGTGCCTCTAACTGCACCGCATCAATCACCAGCACTTCGCCCTGCGCCACCTTCGCGCTAAACGCCCGACGGAATGCCAAACGCGCTACCTTCTTAGAAACTTTTTTCTTATATTTCCGAGGCTGTGGACCATGCGCCACCGCCCCCCCCCGCCAAACAGGAGATTGTTTATAACCCGCACGTGCCCGACCGGAACCCTTCTGAGCCCACGGCTTCTTACCGCTACCCGCCACTTCCGATTTACTCTTCGTTGATGCCGTTCCAGCGCGCTGATGGGCTAAATACGCCACCACCGCTTCGTGCACCGCCTGCGCACCCTTATCTTGCAACAACAAACCATCTGCAACCTCGTAGTCACCCACGCTGTCGCCCTTCACATTCTTTAGAGGTACTTTACTCATCGCTCAACCACCTACTTCTTTTTCAGGGCTTCTTTAACCGTCACAATGCCCCCGTTTGCACCCGGAATAGATCCCTTAATCAGAATCAAATTCTCCTCTGCACGCACCTGCATCACTTTCAAATTCTGCGTCGTCACACGCTTGCTTCCCATGTGTCCCGGCATTTTCTTGCCTTTAAACACGCGTCCCGGAAACTCACACATACCGATCGAACCCGTCCGACGTAACCAACCGCCACCATGAGAAGCACGACCGCCGCCAAAATCATAGCGTTTCACAACGCCCTGGAAACCACGCCCTTTACCCGTAGCAACCACATCCACGAAATTCACCTCTTCGAATGCACTCACATCCACCACATCGCCAATCGCAACATCGGTATCCGCCGTCACCCGAAACTCACGTAAAACCCGCTTCGCTTCCACGCCCGCTTTTTTATAATGCCCCAACTTCGGCTTATTCAAACGCTGCTCTTTCTGTTCAGCATAACCTAACTGAACCGCACTGTAGCCATCACGCGCTTGATCTTTGCGCTGTACAACCACACACGGACCCACTTCTAAAACCGTTACAGGCACCGCCGCACCGTTATCATCATAGATGGAAGTCATGCCCAGTTTTTTTCCAATTAAACCCTTCATGATAATCTCCTAAATCTTGATCGTGATGTCGACACCTGCAGGCAGGTTCAACTTCTTCAACTCATCCACCGTCTTAATCGTCGGATCAATAATATCCAATAACCGCTTGTGGGTCCGAATTTCGAACTGTTCCATCGATTTCTTGTTCACGTGCGGACTCCGGTTAACCGTAAACCGCTCAATACGAGTCGGCAACGGAATGGGCCCTGCCACACGGGCACCCGTCCGACGAGCCGTCTCAACAATTTCCGTTGAAGACACATCCAACACGCGATGGTCGAACGACTTCAAACGAATTCTAATACGCTGATTTGTCATTTTATTTTCTCTCTTCTATCGGTTGAGGATCGTATCCGTCATATGCGCGGGAACCGGTTCAAATGCTTGCGGTTCCATCGTATAGCTTGCACGACCCTTTGTTAAGGAACGCAACGAAGTTGCGTACCCGAAAACCTCTGCCAGCGGAACATCCGCGTGCACCATCTGTAAATCATTCGACGCCTGGATTTCACGAACCCGTCCGCGCCGGCTATTCAAATCTCCCATCACATCCCCCAAATGCTCTTCAGGGCTTGAAATTTCTACCGCCATAATCGGCTCAAGCAAGATCGGGCTACTCGCATTCACCACCGCCCGCACCGCCATCACAGCCGCCGACCGGAACGCCATCTCCGAACTCTCATTTTCACGCGCTTCACCACCAATCACGCGAATCTTCGTATCGATAATCGCAAAATTACCCAATACTCCCGTCATCAGCGCATCAGAAACGCCCTCTTCAACCGCTTTCCGGAACGGCACCGGAATTTGATCCGCCGATACATCAAAAACAATTTCATTGCCCGCACCCGCCGTTGCTGGTTCCGCCTGTAAGACTACATTTGCAAATTGAGGCTCCCCCCCAATTTCGCGATCAAATGTGAAAGAACCCTCTCCTTTTGAAGCGATACTCTCCCGATACGCCACCATCGGCTTACCTGCATTAGCCTGCACTTTGTACTCACGTAAAATTCGATCTTTAATGATCTCCAGATGCAACTCACCCATTCCCTGAATGATCGTCTGCCCTGTCTCCTCATTAATCGACGTATGAAACGTAGGATCTTCTTCCACTAAATCCTGCAACGCCGCCACCATCGTATCTTTATCTGCCGTCGTCTTAGGCTCGATAGCCATAGAAATGACCGGCTCGGGAAATTCAATATTCTCTAATAGGATCGGATCGGCTTCGGCACAAATGGTATCACCGGTCGTGAACATTTTTTGGCCCACCATGCCGCCAATCTCCCCCGCATACAACACATCCACCTCTTCACGATGATTTGCATGCAACCGCAACAAGCGCCCAATCCGCTCCCGCTTCTTCGTCCGCGGATTAAAAATATTTTGTCCCTTTTTCAGCTGCCCAGCATACACGCGAACAAACGCCAACTTACCAATAAATTTATCGGTCGCCATCTTGAAGACCAGCCCCGTCAACGCCTCAAAATCCGATGCCTCGCGCTCTACTTCCGCCTCCGTCTTCGGGACCATCCCCATAACCGCCCGAATATCCAATGGCGAAGGCAGATAATCCGTTACCGCATCCAACAACGGCTGAACCCCTTTGTTCTTCAACGACGACCCCGCCAAAACGGGTATCAACTGATTGGCAATCGTTGCACGACGAATCGCCTCTTTAATCAAATCTTCTGAAACATCGCTATTTTCCATGTAGGCTTCCAGCAACATCTCATCGACATCCGCTACCGTCTCAATCAACTGCGCCCGAGCCTCTTCCGCTTTCGCCGCCAGCTCCACCGGAATCTCCACCCGTTCAACCTGCGATCCCATATCATCCTCTGAAAAGCGATACGCACACATCTTCACTAAATCAATCACACCGCTAAACGTTTCAGCCGCACCGATAGGCAACTGAACCGCCACCGCCGGTGCCTTCAACTTACTCTTCAGCTCGGCTAGGACCTGCTCGAAATTAGCGCCCATGCGGTCCATCTTATTCACGAACGCCACACGCGGCACTTGATATTTATTCGCCTGCCGCCAAACCGTTTCTGATTGAGGTTGCACACCACCCACCGAACAAAAAACGCCCACTGCGCCATCTAAAACCCGCAAGGAGCGTTCCACTTCCACCGTGAAATCAACATGACCCGGTGTATCGATAATATTGACTTGATGCCCATTCCAAAAACAGGTCGTCGCCGCACTCGTAATTGTAATGCCACGCTCTTGTTCCTGAACCATCCAATCCATCGTCGCCGTGCCATCGTGGACTTCACCAATCTTATGCACTTTGCCGCTGTAATATAAAATTCGTTCGCTCGTCGTCGTCTTGCCCGCATCAATGTGCGCGATAATTCCGATATTGCGAGTCAGCGATAAGGCAACATCACGAGTATCAGCTTCCCGAGGGGAAACTGAGCTCTTGGCTCCGCTCTGCTTATCTTGACTCATTATTTTCATCGTTTCTCTTCTGGCGACAGCGAAAGGCTCCAATCTCTTGGAACCTTCCGACCATCGGCGACCCCCATTCAGGAGGTTTCCTATGTAACCCGCTCTCCGTCCTTACCAGCGGTAGTGTGCAAATGCCTTATTAGCTTGTGCCATCTTGTGCGTGTCATCGCGCTTCTTGATCGCCGCGCCTTGGCCGCGGTATGCATCAACAACTTCGTTCGCCAATGCACGACGCATCGGCACACCCTTGCGATTACTCGCAAACTGAATCAACCAACGGGTAGCCAGTGCGATCTGCCGCTTCGGCTTCACTTCCACCGGCACCTGCTAGCTTGCCCCCCCCCCCCGGCGAGATTTTACTTCCAACCGTGGAGATACATTTTCAATAGCCGTTGTGAATACATGAACAGGATCTTCATCCTTCAACTGACCTTGAATATCCTCAATCGCGCCATATACAATCTTCGCTGCCACTGATTTCTTACCCCGCTCCATCACGCAGTTAATCATATATGCAACCATGTCGTTGTTATAACGAGGGTCGGGAATCAATTCACGTTTTTCTGCTCTACGCCGTCTAGCCATTTTTTAAAATCCTTTACTTAGGTCGTTTTGCCCCATACTTCGAGCGTCCGCGTTTACGTCCATCCACACCCAAACAATCCAATGCACCCCGCACGATATGATAGCGCACACCCGGCAAGTCCTTCACCCGGCCCCCACGCACCAACACCATGCTGTGCTCCTGCAAGTTATGTCCTTCACCGCCAATATACGCATTTACTTCGCGACCATTGGTCAACCGCACCCGTGCCACTTTACGCAACGCAGAGTTTGGTTTTTTCGGCGTCTGAGTTTTCACCAATAGACACACGCCCCGCCGCTGTGGGCAGGTCGATAGCGCAGGTGATTTACTCTTCTTCTTCGCCACCGAACGCGGTTTACGAACTAACTGATTAATTGTCGGCATAAAATCTTTCTCCTACTAAAGACGAGCGGCAGAATCTATACATCCACCGCCCCCCACGCAAGCGAAACATTCAACTTTCTTTAGTTTATTTAAGCCATGTACATGAGCGAATTAGTCAAAAGAATTTGCAACTTATTAAATAAATATGATAAAAATGTCATCTTTATTATACACTTCTATATTTAGGTGATATTTCATGAATGGTTTCAAATGGATTTGTTTGCATATTTTAATCTGCTCCCTAGCCCAAAATGGGTATGCAGAAAAAACAAATGAACTCGTCCAAACCAATGCCACCAATCAAACTAGCACCACCAACGAAACCATCATAGCAGCGCCCACGATTGCACGGGGAGTCTTTCTGGTTGAGCATGAAAATGGAAGCGGCTCGGGCTTTATCATGCAAGATCAAGAAACATCCTATTTTGTGAGTAATATCCACGTCATGTCGGGCGGAGAAGAATTCTCTATACGTAACGTATATGGAGAGACCATCACCATTCCAGAAAACGTCGAAGTCGCCCAAGATCGCGATCTCGTCCGCTTTCCAACCGATTCATTCGAGATCGGATTCCCCTACTCTTCCGAATTTGATTTTGGCGACCCCGTCTTCGCTTTTGGGAATAGTGGAGGCGGCGGGGTCATTACCAAGTTAGAAGGTGAAATTCTCGCCATCGGCCCCGTTCTCCTACTCCACATCTTGCTCGCTTACAGCTCGATCTTTGGCTCTTCGCTCGCTTCTAGCGGATTGGTTTCAAACAGATCCTCCACCGTAATTTCATCACCATGTTTAATCGGCTTGATATCTCGATACATGGGGAAGCCTGTTCCAGCAGGAATCAACCGACCCATAATCACGTTTTCTTTGAAACCGCGCAAGGTATCAACCATCCCCAACGTAGCCGCTTTCGTAAGAACGCGTGTTGTATCTTGGAACGAAGCCGCTGAAATAAACGATTCGGTTTCCAATGCCGCTTTCGTGATGCCCAACAACACCGGTGAAGCTTCTGCCGGACGACGCCCTTCAGCAACCGCCTTCTGGTTCACTTCTTGGAAGGTTTGTTTCTCAACCTGTTCACCCCACAAGAATTCCGTATCACCTGGATCGGTAATCTTCACTTTGCGTAGCATCTGACGCACAATCACTTCGATGTGCTTGTCGTTGATCTCTACTCCTTGCAAACGATAAACCGCCTGAACCTCATTCACCAAATACTCTTGCAAGTCCTGCGGACCACACACTTCCAACAGTTCCTGCGGAACAATCGGTCCTTCAGTCAGCTGCTGTCCTTTATGAACAAAGTCACCCGGGAACACGATCACGTGCTTATTCATCGGAATTAAATGCTCTTCCTCGCCGCCAGTAACCGTATCACGAACGACCACTTTACGCTTCCCTTTCGCGATGCCGCCCAACTCAACAATTCCTTCGATCTTCGCGATCTCAGCCGCATCCTTCGGCGTACGCGCTTCAACAAGTTCTGCCACACGTGGCAGACCCCCGGTAATGTCTTTTGTCCGAACTGTTTTCCGAGGAGTACGTGCCAAGGTGAATCCAGCTGACACCTTCTCTTTGGCTTTAATCATCACCTGGGCGCCCGCCGGAATGGAATAAAATCCCACTTTATCTTTATCTTTCGTATCGCGAATCACGATCTGCGGATGGAGATCTTCTTTATGCTCCATGACAACCAACGTCTCAACACCTGTCGACTCATCAACTCCCTTTTGAACCGTCACGCCTTCAATGAAGTCATGGAACTCCACTTTACCGTTATGCTCAGAAAGAATCGGAACGGAGTAGGGATCCCACTCAACAAACGTTTCGCCCGCTTTCACTTCGCTTCCATCATCCACAGAAACCTGTGCCCCAATCATCATGGCATACCGCTCTAACTCACGACCTTCTTCATCAACAATGACCAAGTTACCGTTTTTGTTCAGGATAATATTACTATCCTCTACTTTCACGGATCGAATATTTTCATATTTCACGGTACCTGCAGACTTCGCATTAATACGAGGCTGTTTAAAGACCGAACTCGCCGTACCACCAATATGGAACGTCCGCATCGTCAACTGCGTTCCGGGCTCACCAATCGACTGGGCAGCAATAATGCCCACTGGCTGACCCAACTCGGCCATACGACCCGTTGCAAGGTTCTTCCCATAACACTTCGCACACACGCCTCGACGCGACTCACACGTCAACACACTTCGAATGATCACCTGCTCCACACCCGCGCTCTCAACGTTGCGCGCCGTGTATTTATCAATCAACTCACCCGCCGCCACAATCACACGATCAGGCTCATGCGGATCACAAATATCTTCAGCCGCTGTACGACCCAAAATACGCGTCGCAAGTGAAACCAACTCTTCGTCGCCTTCCACAATCGCACCCACTTCAATACCGTTCAGGGTATTACAATCAGGCTCTGTGATAATAATATCATGCGACACATCAACCAGCTTCCGCGTTAAGTACCCCGAATCCGCCGTTTTCAAAGCCGTATCCGCCAGACCCTTACGAGCCCCGTGCGTTGAAATAAAGTATTCCAAAACCGAAAGACCTTCACGGAAGTTCGAAAGAATCGGCCGCTCAATAATCTCTCCCGATGGTTTTGCCATCAAGCCACGCATCCCTGCCAACTGACGAATCTGCTGACGTGAACCACGAGCCCCCGAATCGACCATCACATACACAGGATTCAACTCCTCACGTGAACGTTCGTTCCGCGGATCATCATTCTCCTCTAGCACATCAAAGAGTTTGTTGGTCAACTTATCATTCGTATCTGTCCAGATATCGATGATCATGTTGTATCGCTCCCCTTCCGTAATCAGACCCTTGCGGTGCTTATCTTCCACCTCTTCGATCTCGGAGCGGGCCGCAGCGATCATATCCGCTTTCCCCTCTGGAATGATCATATCACATAGACCGATCGACATCCCTGACCGCGTCGCATGCTCATATCCAAGATTTTTCAATTCATCTAAAACCTTCACAGTTTCAGCGTGACCCGCAATTTCGTAGCACTGCTCAATCAACGTTCCGACCACTTTCTTCGTAGCCGTCTTATTCGCAAATCCCATGCCGTCAGGCCAAATCTGATTAAAGAAGACCCGACCGACCGTGGTATTAATCACCGGACGCTCCATATCTCCATTTCGCGTTTCACGCTGATAATCTGGATTACGATACCGAATACGATCATGTAGCTTCATAAAGCCTTCATCATACGCCGTCTGCACCTCTTCAAGATTATCCATCAAACGCAAATGCTCTTCGCGTTTCTTTCGAATCCCCTTCCGTTCCATCTGGAACTGCTGCGATTCTGAAGTAACAAAATAACAACCCAAGGCAATATCCTGTGTTGGCGTAGTAATCGGCTTTCCACTCGATGGAGAGAAAATATTATTCGTCGCCAACATCAACGCCTTCGACTCAACCTGAGCTTCCACAGAGAGAGGCACGTGTACCGCCATCTGGTCACCATCAAAGTCCGCGTTATAAGCCGTACAAACCAACGGATGCAGCTGAATCGCCTGTCCCTCAATCAAAATCGGTTCAAACGATTGAATCGACAAACGGTGCAACGTAGGCGCCCGGTTTAACATCACCGTATGACCCCGTGTCACTTCATCCAGAATATCCCAAACTTCATCAACCTCGCGCTCAATCATCTTCTTCGCACTACGCACCGTGTGCACCACGCCACGCTCTTTCAGGCGACGAATAATAAAAGGTTCAAACAACACCAACGCCATTTTCTTCGGCAAACCGCACTGATTTAATTTCAGCGTAGGCCCCACAACGATCACAGAACGGCCCGAATAGTCCACCCGTTTACCGAGTAGATTCTGACGAAAGCGTCCCTGCTTCCCCTTCAACATATCTGAAAGCGATTTCAACGGACGATTTCCCGGCCCCGTTACCGCCCGGCCATGACGACCATTATCAAACAGCGCATCCACCGACTGCTGCAACATCCGCTTCTCGTTTCGAATAATAACTTCCGGTGTTTTCAGCGCCAATAGCGTCCGCAACCGATTGTTCCGGTTAATGACCCGACGATATAAATCATTCAAATCAGACGTTGCAAAACGTCCCCCCTCAAGCGGCACCAACGGGCGCAAATTTGGCGGAATCACGGGCAACACTTCCAAAATCATCCACTCCGGACGCGACCCATTTTTAATGAACCCTTCCATCACTTTCATCTGATTCACAAGCTTCTTACGCGTCTGTTTCGAACGCGTATTCATCATCGCCTCTTCAAGCTGTTGAAGCATCTCAACTGGGTTGATTTTGCTCAACAGTTCACGAACCCCTTCTGCACCAATTTTTGCCGTAAAAGATTCAATCCCAAAATTGGCAATCGCTTCCCGATACTCCTCTTCCGAAAGAAGCTGCTTGCGCTGCAACGGCGTGCTTCCTTCATCTACCACAATATAGTTATCATAATAGAGCACCCGCTCGAGATCGCGCATAGTCATATCTAAAATCAATCCCATCCGACTCGGCGTGGCTTTAAAAAACCAAATATGCGAAACCGGAACCGCCAACTCAATATGCGCCATCCGCTCACGACGAACCCGCGAAAGCGTTACTTCCACACCGCAGCGATCACAAATAACCCCTTTGTGCTTAATACGCTTATACTTTCCGCATGAACACTCCCAGTCCTTTGTTGGACCAAAAATACGCTCACAAAATAACCCCCCCTTTTCAGGTTTAAAGGTTCGATAGTTAATCGTCTCAGGATTACGAACCTCTCCCATACTCCAGGAACGAATCGCCTCAGGCGATGCCAAGGTAATGTTTGCGAAGTCCGTCTGTTCTTGTTGTTTGAGTCCGAAAATATCTACAATGCTATTGGCACTATTTTCCATTGTGTCTCCTTAAAGTTCTATCCCGCAACTAAGCCGAGAGGATTGAATCGCCGTCTTCGTTTTTCACCTGGAAATTTAATCCCAGACCCTGCAACTCTTTGATCAAAACATTGAAAGATTCCGGACGCCCCGAATCCAATACATTTTCACCCTTCACGATGGCTTCATACATCCGAGTTCGACCGGCAATATCATCCGATTTAACCGTTAGAATTTCCTGCAACGCATGCGCCGCACCATAGGCTTCCAACGCCCACACTTCCATCTCACCAAAGCGCTGACCACCATACTGAGCTTTCCCGCCCAACGGTTGCTGTGTAACCAACGAATACGGACCCACCGCACGAGCATGAATCTTCTCACTCACCAAGTGATGGAGCTTCAGCATATACATGACCCCTACCGCAACACGCTGCTCAAACAGCTCGCCCGTACGACCATCATACAATTCTGTTTTACCATCCTCAGACAAGTTCGCTTTCCGCGACATATCCCAAATTTGATCTTCTGAAATACCGTCAAAAATCGGTGTAGCCGCATGCATACCCAAATGCTTACAAGCCCAACCAAGGTGAAGTTCTAATACCTGCCCCACATTCATACGAGACGGTACACCCAACGGATTCAACACCACATCTACAGGCGTTCCATCCGGCAAGAATGGCATATCCTCTTCCGCAACGATCCGAGAGATCACTCCCTTATTACCATGACGACCCGCCATTTTATCACCCACCGAAAGTTTCTTCTTCGTGGCAATATACACTTTAACAGATTTCACGATACCCGCATCCAACTCTTCGCCACTACCCGCCCGGTCTAACGAACGAGCTTTATCTTGGCGTGCTTCAACGAACTTGTTGCGGTATTCATCAATAATTCCCATGATTTTAATCCGAATCGGACTTGGATCAATTTCCACATGTTCATAATTGGCCGCTAATTTACGCAACAATGTTTTTGTGATCTTTCGATTCGCAGGAATCAAAATATCACCACTTTCACCATTCACGACATCCAACGGAATCTTTTCACCCAACAAGATATTAGAAAGTGCTTCCGTTAAATCCTCCGTCAACTGAGCCACCACATCATCGTGACGATCTTTAATCTCACTCTGACGCTTCTTCAAATCTTCCGGTGTTTCCTTCGAATCCCCATCGTTTCCTTTTGAGGAGACTTTCACATCCATCACAATCCCATTCGTCCCCGAAGGAGCCTTCAAAGACGTATCCCGAACATCGGCCGCTTTCTCACCAAAAATTGCACGCAGTAATCGCTCTTCCGGTGCCAACTCCGTTTCACTCTTGGGTGTGATTTTGCCCACGAGAATATCGCCCGGCTTTACTTCCGCCCCGACCTGAACAATTCCATCATGCGAAAGGTTCTTCAAGGCTTCTTCACCCACGTTGGGAATATCTCGCGTAATTTCTTCGGGTCCAAGCTTGGTATCCCGTGCGCCACACTCAAACTCTTCGATATGAATCGAGGTATACACATCTTCTCGCACGATTCGCTGGTTGATCAAGATCGCATCCTCGAAGTTATATCCACTCCAAGGCATAAACGCGACAACCACGTTTTTACCAAGTGCCAATTCACCCTCATCCGTGCCCGATCCATCCGCGATCACATCGCCTGCCGCCAACTTCTGCCCAACCGTAACCAATGGACGCTGGTTCAAGCAAGTACCCGCATTCGAGCGCATAAATTTACGTAAATTATACGTTTGCACCGCAGGATCATTTTTCTTTGTCGACATCTTTCCATCGGCCGTAACAATTACTTGATCCGCAGAAACATAGGCCACCTTGCCCGCTTCGCTCGCCGTTACCAACACACGCGAATCACGAGCCAATCGTCCTTCAATCCCCGTTCCAACGAACGGACGCTCCGACTTCATCAACGGAACCGCCTGACGTTGCATGTTTGAACCCATTAACGCCCGGTTCGCATCATCATGCTCCAAGAATGGAATTAAGCCCGCCGCAATCGATACTACCTGCTTCGGAGATACATCCATATACTCAACACGATCCGGCGTCAGCTCGAGGAAATCACCTCGCATCCGAACCATCACGCGGTCATTAACAAAACAACTATTATCGTCTAAAGGTGCGTTCGCCTGAGCAATTACATATCGCTCTTCTTCATCAGCGGTTAACCAATCAATCTGCTTGCTGACTTTCCCTTTAGATACCTTCAAATAAGGTGTCACAATAAAGCCAAACTCATTCACTTTCGCAAACGTCGACAACGACGAAATCAACCCAATGTTCGGCCCTTCCGGCGTTTCAATCGGACAAATTCGCCCATAATGCGAACTATGAACGTCACGCACTTCAAACCCAGCCCGATCCCGATTCAATCCACCCGGACCCAGTGCAGAAAGCCGACGCTTATGCGTCAATTCAGACAAAGGATTGGTCTGATCCATAAATTGAGACAATTGGCTACGTCCAAAGAAGTCCTTGATCACGGCCGACAACGCCTTTGGATTGATCAACTTCTGTGAAGAAATACGGTCAACCGTTGTATCAAAGATTGTCATCCGCTCTTTAACCAAACGTTGAATACGAGCAAGCCCGACCCGACACTGCCCTTCCAATAATTCGCCTACGGTACGAATACGACGACTCCCCAAATGATCGATATCATCGAGTGTGCCTTCACCATTGCGAATCAAAATCATATAACGCAGCGCTTCCACTACATCATCCACCTCAAGCGTCAAAGAAGAACTCTTCACATTCAGCTTCTGCTGAATCTTATACCGGCCCACCCGACTCAAGCTAAACCGAGCTTCATCAAAAAACAGACGCTTAATCATCTGCCGCGCCGATGCCGTTGTCGGCGGATCGCCAGGACGCAATTTCTGATAGAGGTCCTTCAGAGCCTCATCCACCGTACGTGTCGTATCTTCCTTCACGCTCTTCAAGAAAAGACCTTGGTCCCACTCCACGTTTACGACACCCAATTTTTTGTAACCGGCCAGCTTTGCACGACCAATCATATCCACCGTTAATGCATCATAGCACCGACCAATAACCGATTCTGAATCCGCATCAATAATATCCTCACTCAACACCAAATTTTCGAGCTCCTCTTCTTTGAAAACCCGTTTAGCTAGCGAGAACGTTTCGAACTTATAGTATAGACCTAAAATCTCTTCATCAGTCGCATACCCCAAAGCTCGCAAGAAAGTCGAAGCCAAGAATTTACGACGCCGACGCTTCCGATCCAAATAAATGTAGATCAAATCACTCGTATCAAACTGAGCTTCAATCCAAGAACCATGATCCGGAATAATTCGGAATGAATGCAAGATAGAACCATTCGCATGCTGTGATTGCTCAAAACAAATCCCGGGAGAACGATGCAACTGACTCACAATCACGCGTTCTGCGCCATTGATCACAAAACTACCGCTATCCGTCATCAACGGAATCTCACCCATGAAAAGGGTATCTTCCCGCAGATCTTCGCCTTCGCGCAATTTGAACGTAACATACAGAGGCGCAGAAAAAGTTTCCCCTTCCCGCAACGATTCGAGCATGTTCAGCTTCGGCTTCTTGATTTCATAGGAAACAAAATCAAGAGCAATCTGCCCATCATAACTCTCAATCGGGAATGCTTCGCTTAATACCGCCTGCAAACCCATCTTCTTCCGCTTCGAGGGTGCCACATCTAATTGCAGAAACTCCTTGTAGGAGTTCAACTGGATCTCAATTAAATCAGGCGCTTCAAGCGCATCTGTCAACTTACCAAAGTTCTTTCTTTCAGCCATGCCAAAACCTTCCGGTTACCGGTGAACAATTCGGCTCGCACCACTTTATCAGTGCCACGAGCTACTATGCACTACACACGTAGCGCCTGTAGAACAGGAGACCTTCGTCTCTATTTTAGTTCTACGCTTGCTCCAGCACCTTCTAGTTTTTCTTTGATCACTTCAGCATCTTCTTTGGATAACCCACTCTTGATACTTGAAGGTGCACCGTCAACTAGCTCTTTTGCCTCTTTCAAGCCAAGACCTGTGATGCCACGCAACTCCTTGATCACTTGGATCTTAGAACCGCCTGCAGCTGTCAACACAACTTCAAACTCGCTCTGCTCGGCAGCACCGCCACCTTCATCGCCACCGCCGGCACCCGGAGCTGCAACGGCTACTGCGGCAGGTGCCGCGGCTGTTACGCCCAGACGATCTTCCAATGCGGAAACCAATTGTGAGAGTTCCAATACAGAAATCGTTTCAACCCAATCCACGAACTCTGCCATTTTACCTTCGAGCACTACTTCTTCTTTTACTTCTTCGGACATGTCATACCTCCATTAAAAAACTGTCTATTCGACAACGTTAACCTTCTTGCTCTTTTTTACTACGCACCGCATCTAGCACATAAACCAAACTGGACACTTTATTATTCATCACGCCTACCAACTGAGCCTTCGGTGCTTGCAATGTGCCAAGCAACATTGCCTGCAACACCTCTTTCGCTGGCAACTTCGCCAACTGGTTCACTTCATTAGCTGAAATACTCTTTCCTTCAACCACCCCGCCACGAATCATCGGCTTCTCGTTCTTTTTCGTGAACGAACGAATCACCTTCGCAACTTCTACCACATCGCCATTGCCATAAATCATGGCAGACTGACCCTGAAGCAGCTCTTGTAAATCACTTTCGACGACTCGAGATAGCATCCGGTTCTTAACCACACTAAACTCAGCTCCGTTTTCCCGTAATGAATCTTTAAACGCCGTCGTGGTCGGCATATCCATTCCCGTGTAGTCCGCAATGATCATATAGAGCGCGTTTCCAACCCGCTCACTAATCTCCACCGCCATCGCGGCTTTTTCTGGACGAACTCCTTTTTCTTCCGGTTTCATCAGATTCTTCCCTTCTTCACTTACGCAGAAACTTCTTTAAGCGCTACCCGCAACCCCGGCCCCATCGTACTCGAGACCGTGCAACGTTTTATATATGTACCCTTCGCACTCGCCGGACGAGCCCCATTCAACGCATCCACAACCGCTTGTGCGTTTTCCAACAAAGCCGTTTCCTCAAAAGAACGCTTCCCAAAAGGAACCGCAATATTCCCATTCCGATCCATCCGAAACTCCACCCGACCCGCTTTTAACTGCGTCACTGCAGAAGCGGTATCTTCTGAAACCGTACCTGTTTTCGGATTCGGCATTAAGCCACGCGGCCCAAGAACACGTGCCACTTTTCGCACCTCTTTCATCGCGTCCGGAGTAGCAACCGCTGCATCAAAATTGGTCCATCCATCTTGAACCTTCTTGATCAGCTCTTCAAAACCCACTTCAACCGCACCCGCGTCACGAGCCGCATCCGCTGCGTCACCCGTCGCAAACACAATCACGCGAACATCTTTACCCGTTCCATGAGGCAACGCCACCGTTGAACGAATCGCTTGATCAGACTTACTCGGATCCACACCCATTCGAAAAGCAAACTCAATGGTCTCATCAAAGTTAGCCGTTGCATTCTCTTTCAAAAAAGAGATCGCTGAGTGCAATTCATAATTAGTTTCACGATCAACCTTCTCGCTTATCGCTGCATATTTCTTTCCACGTCCCATGATTACTCTACCTCAATTCCCATACTGCGCGCCGTGCCCGCAATCATTCGTACGGCTGCATCCATGTCATTCGCGTTTAAATCATTTTTCTTTGCTTCCACAATCTCTTCGAGTTGTGCACGCGTAACTTTTCCAACTTTATCGCGATTAGGCACGCCAGATCCTTTCGCCAACCCCGCTGCCTTCTTCAACAGCACAGCCGCTGGCGGACTCTTCGTCTCAAATGAAAAACTACGATCTTCATAAACCGTAATCACCACTGGAATCACCATACCCGCTTGATCCTGTGTCGCGGCATTATATGCCTTACAAAACTCCATGATGTTCACACCATGCTGACCCAATGCAGGACCCACTGGTGGGGCGGGATTAGCCTGCCCGGCCGGAATCTGCAACTTAATATATCCTGAAACTGCTTTTGCCATACTTTACCTCAAATCCTACTTATTCCACTACGCGCTCTACTTGCCAATACTCCAGCTCTACAGGCGCTGTACGCCCAAAGATAGAGACCGATATTTTCAGCTTTCCGCGCTCCGGATCCACTTCTTCGATCGTACCACTGAAATTCATGAAAGGACCATCTGTCACCTTAATGGTTTCATTAGGCTCAAACGTGATCTTCGGCGCGACCACCTCTTTCTTCTCTTCAATTTGATTAACGATGCTATTCACTTCTTCATCGCTCAAAGGTGCCGGCCGCTCTCCACCCAAAAATCCAATAACACCCGGTGTATTTTGAACAAATGACCATGATTCAGGGATCACGTGCCCCTCTTCAGAAAATAAATTGATATGAATAAGAACATACCCCGGAAAAAATTTACGCGTAACCGTACTTTTCTTCCCTTGCTTCACTTCAGAAACTTTTTCAGCCGGAATCAATACATCTCCAATATATTCACTCATCTCTTCCTGCTGAACACGACTGGCAATATTCTTCTGTACTTTCAGTTCGTGCCCTGAAAGTGCGTGTAGAATGAACCATTGTTTTGCCATCTTAACGTACCGTTCCTTATCGAATAATCAAACTAAGCAGATTGACGTTCACCACATCACACAGCCCGACAAAAGCGCCGAGAATAATCACTGCAACAATCACAACGACTGACTGACCCAACAACTCTTTACGGGTTGGCCAAGCGCATTTAACCAACTCCACCTTCACCTCTGAGATGAATGTTTTTAGTGAACTAATTCCCTGGTTGATTTTGCCCATCTTATTTCCTTTTTTGAAATTGGCAGGTGAGAAGGGAGTCGAACCCCTAACCCCCGGTTTTGGAGACCGGTGCTCTGCCAATTGAGCTACTCACCTGTCTGCAAAAAAACCGATCCTACTTCGTTTCGCGGTGTAGGGTGTGCTTCTTGAGTCGAGGGCAATATTTCTTCACCTCTCGCCGCTCGGTTTCCAGCTTCTTATTTCTGGTCCCCGTATAATTGCGGTCTCCGCACTCCGTACAAGCAAGCGTAATAATTTCTCTTGGCATCGCGATTCGCCTCTCTCTTATTTAAGTGCAGTCAGATCCAACCGATCTGACTCACTTAAACCTGCAATCATTAAGCAACAATTTCGGTCACACGACCCGCACCAACCGTACGGCCGCCTTCACGAATCGCAAAACGCATGTGTTGCTCCATCGCAATTGGAGTGATCAACTCTACATCCATCGTAATGTTATCGCCAGGCATAACCATCTCAACGCCATCTGGCAATGTGATGTCACCCGTCACATCCGTTGTACGGAAGTAGAACTGCGGACGATATCCCTTGAAGAACGGGGTATGACGTCCGCCCTCATCTTTAGAGAGAACATAGACTTCACCTTTAAACTTCGTATGAGGATTGATTGATCCTGGCTTCGCCAAAACCTGTCCACGCTGCACTTCTTCTTTCTTCGTACCACGCAAAAGAATCCCTACGTTGTCACCAGCCTGACCCTCATCGAGAATCTTACGGAACATTTCAACACCCGTGCAGGTTGTTTTCTGTGTATCCTTGATGCCGATGATTTCGATTTCATCACCGGTGTGAATGATCCCACGCTCAACACGACCCGTTACAACAGTTCCACGACCTTCAATCGAGAAAATATCCTCAATCGGTAGCAGGAAGTCTTGGTCAGTAATACGCTCGGGCTCTGGAATCCAGCTATCCAACGCATCCATTAAGTGCTGAATACATTCCGCTTCAGCTCCATCTGGATTCTGGATCGCGGGTAACGCAGCACCCCGAATGATCGGGCTGTCTTCTTCAAATTCATATTTAGCCAATAGCTCTTGAATTTCCATCTCAACCAACTCAATCAACTCTTCATCGTCAACCAAGTCACACTTGTTTAGGAAAACAACAATCTTCGGAACTCCAACCTGACGAGCCAACAGAATGTGCTCACGCGTCTGCGGCATTGGGCCTGAAGGAGCTTCCACCACGAGGATCGCACCATCCATCTGCGCAGCACCTGTGATCATGTTTTTCACATAATCCGCGTGTCCGGGGCAATCTACGTGAGCATAATGACGATTGTCTGACTCGTACTCTACATGCGACGTAGCGATCGTTAAAATCTTTGATGAATCACGACGACCCTGAGACTCCGATGCTTTCGCAACTGAATCGTATGGGATATACTCCGCCAAACCCTTGTGTCCTTGAACACACGTAATTGCCGCAGTGGTTGTCGTTTTACCATGGTCTACGTGACCGATTGTTCCCACATTCACGTGGGGCTTTGTCCGTTCGAACTTATCCTTAGCCATCTTCTTTTACCTCCTGATATATCTCAGTTAAACAATTTTTAAATTTCTCTCAGTTCATGGAGCCCACGAGCAGACTTGAACTGCCGACCTCATCCTTACCAAGGATGCGCTCTACCAACTGAGCTACGTGGGCCTGTTTAAAACTAAAAACAGACAAACAAGCATAAGGCACACCGGTAAAGCGTGTACACATCATGCTTGTTCCACTACTCTATTTTTCCTATCCCAACCCTACTATCTGATAAGGACAAGAGCGGAAAAATGTATAGGATTCGTTTCCGGTGTCAACCCCATAGCAAAAAAAAGATGACTCCTATTTTTAGGCTAAAAAACGCCGTCAAGCTCTTCCAGCTCTTCCAGCTCTTCACGAGTCATGTGATCCCGAATATCGGCAATCATCTCTACCTTTCCTCTAAACGCATTCGCAATCGGAAGAAATTTGTTTACCGTATTATCAGCTGCCTGGATATTGCCTGACCGAGTCAGTACGACTGTATTAATGGTTGGAAACTTTCTGCTATCCTTTCCATAAATATCTTTGCAGATATTGGTCAACATTTGAATCATCGGCTGCTCATCCTCGCCAATGTAGTTGGTCGTCAGAATAAAAATCGTATCCGGTTTTTGCTCCAACGCAAAACAAGCCGCCCGATTCCAGTGTAAAAACGTCCGCTCATCGCGCGTACCTGGAATAAAATGCTTTAAAATATGAGAGCCAGGACTATACCGATATACCCATTTTGGATAAATCGGCGGCACATTATTGGTCATCACATCCCCGGCATACCAATCCAATTGCTCAAATCGCTCCCAAAACCCCTCATATATCATTTCCGGTCCATATGTTAGCTCCAGATGCAACGGGTTCACTGTAGATCCCCAATCCAACATCATCTGCTTATTAGATTCTGTAGCCAGCAACATCTTTGTTGAAAAAGGCGTTGTCATATCCATCTGATAAAATGCCACATTAAATAAGGCATACTCCGGTAACGCCATAACCATTTCATTGAGACGGTTTCTCAACGTATGGAAACACATGCGAGATTTTGGACTTGAATAGTCATCCGACCCCTTGGTCGACGCCCCACCAGCCAACACAATAAAAACCACTTTCTCACTCCGCTTCTTCACCCCAAAGAAATTGATCTCAGGCATCGTGAAGCCAACCTCAGCTCCAAGGCCTTCGCCGCCTTTCATAGCACCCAAGCCACCCAAAACTCCTGTTATTTCAGGCATTTGGATATCCGTAGCCGTTAACTTTGGCTTCTTCGCCACCACGCGTTTGCGCAGTTTGGCAGATGTTTTTCGTCGTTTCTCGATCTTAATCGGCACCTGCAACTTCTTCAGCTTCATGCGCGGGCGTTTATTCTCTTTCGCGATAAAGACCTTTTCTTCTTTTTTTATCACCTTATAAGCAACAAAAGAGGCTGCCACGAGAATGATCAATGCATGCACGATCAAGGTCACCATAAAAGCACTCGACTTGGCATGTTTTGCAAAAAAAGAAGGCTTTTTACTCATTCGTCTTCATTCTCTTCTGTGCCACCCATCTCTTCAAAACGGGTCGGCGGCTTAGCGATGTCTGTTTTCTCATCCAAGCGATCATCAGCCCAATCTATATTTTCAGCCGTCGGCTCCACCCAAACATACGTATTGCTCAACTCATCCGGATATCTCATCTCCCGAATAACGACTTCTCCATCCGCACCGATCATTTCAATTCGCAAGATCATCCCAATAAAATTAGCTGGAAAGAACCTTCCCTCATCTTGTTTACATTTGAGCAACATCCATCCATCGTTTCGATACATATGCTCTTTATTTCTGAGCACGATGGTTTTTAAACTCATTTTTTCGGTAACCTCATTCGGCAAGATGGCAAACTCTTCAACACAAGGCCGAGTTATCACATCAACCGCCCGCTCTTCCTGATACCAATCAAATCTCGCTTGATCATAAAACAAACAATATTTGATCCGCACATTTTCTAAGTCAAAACCCGTCTGGTTGTCATATTTTAGATCGTAGCCAATCCGCTCCAGCTTTGTTTCATACGTTAAAATGGGCTCTACTTTACCTGGAGGTCGGCGCCACATCCGCTTAATCCAACTCTTCACACTATTTGGACCATACACATAAATCCGAAACTTCGCGGGATCCTTGAAGGCCTGTGCTGCCGCCCATGATCGCACATATTTGAACGATTCATCATCCAGCTGGGCCCCTTTAAAACGAGCCTGCTTTCCCTCGTTCGAACGAAACGTCAACACATCGGAACGAGTTTGATAATCGACAATCACACCTTGAAGCGGTTCTCCATTCATCAACGTCAATGAATGCTCTCCCCAGCAAGAGAACCCCATAATTAGCAAAGCACAAAATAGGAATTTAGATAACCACATGAAGTCATAAATTAATCGAAGTAAACGATCTATTCAAAACGTAATTGTGTCTTTCTCACACCAAAACACAATCTAGCTAAAAGCCTAGTTGTTTTTTATCGATTCGTTTTTTTCCTACTCCTTTACCCGGCGCTTCCTGCTCGATAATCGCTCGTAACTCTTTCACCCGCTCCGGATACCGTTTAGCCAAATCAATCTGCTCCTGCGGATCTTCCATTAAATGAAACAATAGACCCGGCTCCTCCACGTTGGTTTGCTTCCACCCATTTAAACCCAATCGCTCTCGCACCGATCCCGGCGGAATATATTTCCAATTTCCTTTTCGTACCGCCAATTGCTTTAACGCTTCCTGAATGATATAGCTCCGTCCCGTATCACTCTCGCCCAGCAATGCCGGAAGAACATTCCGTCCATCCTGACCAGCATGTTCAGGCATTGGCTTGCCTAATAATGCGGCAATCGATGCATAGAGATCAACCTGACTCACCATCGCATCCGATATACTCGGCTGCACACGACCCGGCCAGCTCACAATAAACGGCACCCGCGTTCCGCCTTCCCACCGGCTATATTTTCCCCCGCGCCATGGACCCGACGCATCATGAGACCCCTGCTGCTCAATAGCGCCATCCCAATATCCATCGAAAAGAACCGGCCCATTATCCGAAGAAATCACGATGAGCGTGTTTTTCAACTCACCAGCCTCCTCCAGCGCCTCCACTAATTCCCCCACACACCAATCAAATACAGCAACCGCATCACCCCGCGGGCCCAGACTCGTCGACCCCTGGAATCGTGGATGCACCACCCGCGGCACATGATTCTCATTCGGAGCAAAAAAGAGGAAAAAAGGTTCATCACGTTCTGCCAAAATAAATTGTTTCGCTTCTCTAAGATACGTATCCGCCATATCTTCATCTCGAAACCGTGCCGCATGCCCCCCCGTCATATAACCAATCCGACTAATTCCATTAATAATCGTCTTCGCATGCTGCTCATCTGCCTGCACCCGCAACAAATGCGGATGTGACAACCCAGTAGGTTCATTTCCAACAGGCTCCTTATAATTCACCTCAATCGGATCAGCCGGATCCAGATGTACCACGCGCCCATTGCGAATATAAACCGAAGGAACCCGATCCGCCGTCGCCGCCATATGAAAAGACTCCTCAAAGCCCACCTCTTTTGGTCCCGGCCTAATCACCTCATTCCAATTCAGCGACCCATCTGCTGGACCCAATCCTAAATGCCATTTACCCGAAAGCATCGTTGCATACCCCTGCTGTTTCAAAAACGCCGCAATCGTTGGACGCGAAGGATCAATAATCAAAGGCGCATTCCCCGGCAAAATCTGAGCCGACTGATTTCGAAACGCATACTCCCCCGTTAACAACGAATAACGCGAAGGTGTACACGTCGCCGACGAGCAATATCCACTCGTAAAACGAACCCCCTGATGAGCCAGCTGATCAATATGATACGTATCAACCTCACCGCCATAGCAGCTAAAATCTCCATACCCAATATCATCGCCGTAAATAAATAAAATATTAGGCCGATCTGCCGCAAACGCTACCGAAACAGTCCCGATCAAAAAAACTGCAATCCATCTCATAATCCCATCTCCAAAAACAGATGTAAACCAAGCCTCATGCAATTGCAATCCTCAACCAGATGAGAGGTATTTTTTATACGATTAGCATACGGATAAAGAGCCCACATAACCCCATGAAAGAGATACATCAAAAAAGGACATAAGAGAAAATTGGAGCCAGTGGAGGGAGTCGAACCCCCGACCAATTGATTACAAATCAATTGCTCTGCCACTGAGCTACACTGGCCCAAAGGAAGTGGGATTATGCGAATTTATCCTCCCGAGTCAATATCTCGAATGTTATTATTTAACCCAATCTCAAAGCATGGTATTTCACACTCTATGAAAAAAATGAACCTCATCCTTGCCAGTGCCTCACCCCGAAGAAGCGAACTCCTCTCCCTCATTCAGCCTGACTTTGAGATTCAGGTCTCCGGTATTGATGAAACGATTCACTCAAACGAAACACCAATCGCATATGCCGAACGACTAGCCGAAGAAAAGGCCGCCTCCATTAAAGACGCACACCACAACCTTATTTTAGCGGCCGACACCATCGTAGCGCTACATCAACACATCCTTGGAAAACCGAAAGACCCCTCCGACGCCATTCACATGCTCACACAGCTCTCACACACATCCCACCACGTCATCACCGGCGTCTCACTACGCACCCATAAAAAAATAGAAACCTTTTCCGTTATCACTGAAGTCACGTTTCGAAATCTTCATCCCGCTGAAATAGAAGCCTATGTCGCCACCGGTTGCCCCATGGACAAAGCCGGCGCCTACGCTATTCAAGGTGGAGCCGCTCCCTTTGTACGCTCCATTAACGGCTCCTATACCAACGTCGTCGGGCTCCCTCTGTGCGAAGTCAGTGAAGCCCTATCTCGCTACCAATAGGGCTCGCAATTATTCCCCTCACTCGTATCATAAAAGAATGGATCTAACCGGACAGCTTGCTAAACTTTTTAAACCAGCCGAACGCCCTCATCCGCTGGAAGCGGAACTATCGATTCAAGAAGGCCTCGGACGCACACAAAAAGATTTCGACTGGATCGAACGAAACATCCCCTGCCAAAAAGCCTGCCCTGCCGGCACCGATATTCCTGCCTACCTAACCGCCATCGCAGAAGATCGATTTGACGATGCCTACCGTATCAACCTCCGCGATAACATCTTTCCCGGCATTCTCGGACGCGTCTGCTCCCGCCCCTGTGAATCCGCCTGCCGCCACGGCTACGAAGGGCTTGGCGACTCGGTTGCCATTTGTGCTTCCAAACGAAGTGCCTCCGACCAAAAGCAACCCGATCCCATGCTCCTTGACCCTCTCTTTCCCTCCACCGGAAAAACCATTGGGATCATTGGCTCTGGCGTTGCGGGGCTGGCCGCCGCCCGCAACCTTATCCGGCTCGGTCATGCCGTAACCATCTACGAAAAACACACCGAACCCGGCGGCATGCTCAATCAAGGCATCCCCGAATTTCGACTCCCCCGCGATCTAATCCAACAAGAGATTGAACAAATAACCGCCCTAGGAGTTGATATTCTGTGCAACACTGAAATAGGAAAAACCATCCCGCTCGAGCACCTATTCAACAAACACGACGCCCTCATCGCCGCCGCAGGCACCCTCAAGCCCAATCTACCCGATCTCCCCAACGCACAACTTACCGGCATCCGACATGGGCTCGACTTTTTGCTCGAAGCACACACCACCGGAACCACTGTCGGCGAACACGTCATCATTATCGGCGGCGGCTACACCGCCATGGACTGCGCCCGCACCGCACGCCGACTCGGCGGCACTCTTATCGAATCCAACAACGGCAAACTCACCATTTACTACCGCCGAAAAAAAGAGAACATCCGCGTGATTCCCGACGAGCTTAATGAATTAGAACACGAATTCATTCCCCTAGAATGCGACGCCACCCCCCTTGCATATCTCGAGACCAACGGCACCCTCACCGGCATTCGCTTCCAACGCACCGGAACCACAGAAACCTTCGAAATACCCGCCGACACCATCCTACTCGCAACCGGACAAACCCCCGATACCGAATGGCAACAAGCCATCACCGACCCTCGGCTCTTTCTTGCCGGAGATTATGCCACAGGCGCCACCGACCTTATATCCGCTATCGGACACGCCAAAAAAATCGCAAAAGACGTCGACATCTTCCTGATGGGAAAACCTCGAACAGAAACCGCTATTCAAGTCGAAACCACCAATCCTATTGGCCGCACAGAAGCCATGGACATCGTGCCACGCCAATTCATGCCCACACTCAAATTGCAAGAACGCACCCTCACCACTGAAGTCGAAACGGGCTATCCCACCGCCACCGCAACATCCGAAGCCGAACGCTGCTATCGCTGCAACTATAAATTCGAAATCGAACAAGACAAATGCATCAAATGCGACTGGTGCCTCAAAGCAAAGCCGCACGAAAATTGCATCCTCATGCTCAAAGAGATCACCTACAACGAAGAAGGAAAAGCCCTTGAATGGGAAGCCACCGAACGCGTCCGGGAAATGAACCTCATCTGGATAGATAGCGACGCCTGCACCCGCTGTGGTGCCTGTGTAAACGCCTGCCCGGTCGACGCCATCAGCCTTCAAAAGATTACCCTAACTGAACAACCCATCATCGAGGAAACCCCATGACACGCCCCCCCGTTGTTTTTATTGCCGGCGAACGACAACACGCCGGAAAAACCACTACCAGCTTAGGCGTAATCTCCGCCCTATGCCAACACATGGACCCCTCCGACATCGGCTACTTCAAACCCGTAGGGCAAGAGATGGTCACCCTGCCAAGCGGCGAACGGATTGATAAAGATGTGCTCGTCGTCCAACAATTTACCGATCTCGATATTCCCGAACCCGGCATGCTTTCCTCCGTCCGCGTCGTCTCCGGTGTCACACGCAACTATATCCAATCCGAAGACCGACATCTAATCACCGAACGATTTGAAGCCTCTATCAAACGCTCCCTCGACTCGCTCTCCGATAAAAAACTGATCATTGCCGAAGGCACCGGTCACCCCGGTGTTGGCTCAGTCGTTGGGCTATCAAACGCCCGCGTTGCAAACTTACTCGATGCGCGTATTCTCTACCTCGTCGGCGGCGGTATTGGTCGAACACTTGATGAACTGGAAGTAGATCTCTCTTATTTTGCCCACCACCGCAGTCGGGTAGGCGGGATTCTTTTTAATAAAGTGCTTCCCTCTAAACTCGATCAAATGGCATCGGTCCTCACCGAACCCGCTCTCCGTCGCACCTTTTCCGCTTGGGAACCCCCGCTCCACGTTTTTGGCTATATGCCGCAAGTCGCCTATCTCAACAACCCCTCCATGGAACTCATCTCAGCCAGTTTCCCAACCATGAAACCCCTCAATTCTGCCCTGATAGATGATTCGGGTAAACGCCCCTGCCGCAAAGTAAAAATTATCTCCCAAGACTACGAAGAATTTAATCCAGACATTCGGTTAAAAGCACGCGATATCGCCGTCATCGCCGCCGGTACCCACCGCCGACTTCAACGCATTCTCGACTATAGCGATTCGCTCGAAAACGACTCCATTGGGGGCATCATTCTCACCTGCGCCTCCGAAGACTACCCCGACGCACGCACCCTCGAAATTCTTGCTCAAACGAATGTCCCCGCCATCGCCGTTGAAAAAGATACCGCAGACACCGACCAAGTCCTCTATCAATGCTTCCGCAACACCAAGCTACAACTCTACGATCGGCATAAACACCAAATGATCGTCGACCTCTTCACCCAACACTTCGACGCCGAACGTTTCATGCACACCTATCTGAAATAATGAGTGCCTATTCCGCTCGAAACCGAGTGCACAACCTCCACCCATCAAAATCAACCCGAGCCAACTCCTCACCCATTCGCGGCAACATGCCGTACAACTCCTCTATAAATGCTTCCTGTGACACTATATTTTCGCCTGTATTCAACCTGTTAAAATAGCTGCGAACAATCCCTTCAAAACCCTGCTTTTCATTCTGCTCTACAAAACTTTTTATCTTCGCTATCCCCGCTTTATCTGCCGAAAAAACCAATGTCTCTTCCACATTCTGATCGAGTAAAATAAACGACTCATCGGACATCCTATAAATAAAAACGATATGAGATACAACCCCTTCCCGGCGTGTGGATCCTGGAGTTGTTTCAAAAATAAAATCCCCACTATAACCTAATCCACCATGCTCCCCTATATGCATACGACTGAATTGCTCCAACAATAGTTCACTCTGCTGTCCCGAAAAATAGGTTGTAACTTCATCCGACCCAAATAGCATACCCATCGTTTTCGTGATCTCCTCCGGTCTCGACCCTTGCACCCATTTCATCCCTCCTCGGTTGAATATTTTTCTCCAGCTTGGTTCAGGTAACTTGAGTCCATTATTATATATATGATACGTTGGTCTCTCAAAATTTTCAGCATCTTCCGCTATCCATGTTAGAATCGGATCTTCAAAAACCCTTGTATACGGAGAGTTTCTTACCGCAAGCGGATACGTAGACTCTGCCTTCTTTAGCGCACGGTTTGCAGACATCCCATTTTCTGTCATATCCGATAGAGCTAGAACTGAATCCGTGCACGCTCCAGAAAACATGCGTTGTACACGATTAGCCCGCGATACTAATTGTAAGTTTGCTTTAAACTCTTTTAACATTCGCCGGCACGCTTCAATGTGAAATTCTTCTAAAACAGCTTTTTCTGAAGCAGAGAGCTCTTCACCCATTCGAATTTTTTGAGCCAGCGCTATCTCCTCCCCGCTGCCATTCTCCAATTCAAACAAGGCTCTTCTAAAGGGTGCTGTATCCAAACACGCCTCAGAAAACCCTATGGCAAAAAGACTAAGCATCATCACTACTCTTATAATATCCATAATTTAATTAATATATGTAATACTAAAGTAGATTAAAAGTATAAATATCGCCTGAACATAAAAAAGAGCCGCCAAAAAACGACTCTCTTGCGACACCGTTTCCGGTGAGAATTTATGGCAGAACCGTATCGCCCATCAAATGCAGATCGACCTGCCGAGCGGCACCGCGACCCTCATTGATCGCCCAGACAATCAGCGACTGACCGCGCCGCGCATCCCCACATGCAAATACATTGTCCACGCTAGTTGTGTAAACTTCATGTTCAGCTTTGTAGTTAGAACTTCCATCCCGCTCAAGTCCGAACTGTTCGCCCAATACATCTTCGGGTCCCAAAAAGCCCATCGCAAGCAATACTATATCTGCTTCCACGCGCTTCGCACTTCCCGGAACTTCTTCCATCTGCATCCGTCCATTCTCATCTTGTTTCCATGCAATCTGTACGGTATGCATCGCCACGAGATTTCCATCTTCGTCGCCCTCAAACTTCTTGGTCATCACCATGAAATTACGCGGATCTTTTCCCTGCAAAGCAATCGCTTCAGCCTGACCATAATCCACCTTCAAATTAGCAGGCCACTGCGGCCACGGATTCGATACCCGATTCCGATCTGCATCTGGTTTGGGCATAATTTCTAACTGTGTTACCTTCTCGCATCCATGGCGCAACGCAGTGCCAACACAGTCCGTGCCCGTATCACCGCCACCAATGACTACCACTTTTTTATCTTTTGCCGAAATATAGTTTCCATCGGCCAACTCACTATCGAGCAAGCTCTTTGTGTTTGCATGCAAGAACTCCATCGCAAAATGAACGCCCTTCAAGTCACGCCCTTCCACTGGCAAATCACGCGGTTTGGTTGAACCCGTTGCCAACACCACCGCGTCGAACTGTTTCTGCAACTCTTGCGCTGAAATATCTGTTCCCACTTCAACACCCGCTTTAAAGACGATGCCCTCAGCCTCGAGTAAATCTACTCGACGTTGCACGACATCTTTATCCAGCTTCATATTGGGAATACCATACATCAGCAATCCACCAATCCGATCATCGCGCTCATAAACCGTAACGTTATGACCCGCCTGATTTAGCTGCGCTGCACACGCAAGCCCCGCGGGTCCTGATCCAATCACTGCCACCGTTTTATCCGTGCGGTTTTCCGGAGGCTCAGCCACCACCCAGCCCATCTCAAACCCTTTATCAATGATCGCACGCTCATTATCATGAATCGTCACCGCTGGCTCATTAATCGACAATACGCAGCCCGCTTCACAAGGCGCCGGACAGACCCGACCCGTAAACTCTGGAAAATTGTTCGTATGGTGCAACCGATCCAACGCCTCACGCCAACGCCCACGATAGATTAAATCATTCCACTCTGGGATTAAATTATTGATCGGGCACCCACTGGCTCCCCCCTCCATCAATTCACCCCGATGGCAAAACGGAACTCCACAATCCATACAACGTGCCCCCTGCGTTTCGCAGGTTTTCTCTTCGCGAAGCACATAGACTTCATTCCAATCTTTCACTCGCTCCATCTCTGGGCGCATTGGATTGGTCTCCCGAACATACTCAATAAAACCGGTTAATTTTCCCATGATTACCGCTCCTAAATTACTTCGCCAAATTAGCTAAATGCATATCAAACGCCGCATCAACAATCTCTTCTTCCGATCCATACTGCTGCGTCTCTCTCGCCTGCTCAATATAGCCGAGCATTCGTTTATAATCTGTTGGAATCACCTTAACGAAGCGGTTCACGCTCTCATTCCATGAAGCTAATATTTCAGAGGCTCGATTCGAGCCTGTCCGCTGATAATGCTCCTCGACAACCGTCTTTAGCGCCGCTTGTTCCGATTCATCACGCAACCCCTCAAGCTCAATCATTTCCATATTACACTTGGTTGTAAAATCGCCATCAATATCAAATACATAAGCAACTCCACCCGACATGCCCGCACCGAAGTTAATTCCCGTGCGACCCAAAACCGTTACCGTGCCACCCGTCATATATTCGCAGCCATGATCCCCGATGCCTTCCACCACCGCAGCCACTCCCGAATTTCGCACACAGAATCGCTCGCCAGCAACACCACGAATAAAGGCTTTACCCCCCGTTGCACCGTAGAAACAGACATTGCCCACTAATATGTTCTCTTCCGCCACAAAGGGTGCCTGTTTGTTTGGATAAATCGTCAACTCACCACCCGATAAACCCTTACCCACATAATCATTTGCATCCCCTTCTAGCTCGAGATGAATTCCCTTGCACATAAACGCACCAAACGACTGTCCGGAAGAACCATTCAGTTTGATATGCACCGTGCCATCTGGCAGACCATCGCCCTTATACACTTTCGTTACTTCATGCGAAAGAACCGTACCGATACTTCGATCCGTATTCACGATCTCAAATTCAGCATGCACTTTTTCAGCATTCTCTAAGGCTGGCTTGGCGGCATCAATCAACTTCCAATCAATGATTTTTTCCAGCATGTGGTTCTGATCTTTCGAATGGAATGTCCCCTCTTCAGCTCCCATCTTCTCACTGAATAAAATCGGATCCAAATTCAGGTTCTTATATTTCCAATGATCCAACTCATCGCGGAATTTTAAACACTGCGACTGACCGACCATTTCATTGATCGTACGGAATCCAAGCTCTGCCATAATCTCTCGCAGACCCGATACCAGAAACTCGAAGAACGTCACCACATGGTCGGGATCACCCGTATACTTATCTCGTAATTCCGGACGCTGCGTCGCCACACCAACCGGACACGTATTCGTATGACACTTCCGCATCAAAATACACCCTTCAACCACCAACGCAGCCGTTGCAACACCCCACTCTTCCGCACCCAATAAGGTCGCAATAGCTAAATCACGAGAGGTTTTCATCTGACCATCCGTCTGCACCACAATTCGATTTCGCAACCGATTCCGAACCAACGTCTGATGTGTCTCAGAAAGGCCGATCTCCCATGGCAAGCCCGCATGCTTGATCGAACTCAGCGGCGATGCACCTGTTCCACCATCATACCCAGCAATTAAAACCGCATCCGCCTTCGCTTTGCACACCCCCGTAGCAATGGTGCCTACTCCACTCTCAGAAACCAGCTTCACATTCACCCGCGCATCACGATTGCTGTTCTTCAAATCATAGATCAACTGCGCTAAATCCTCGATCGAATAGATGTCATGGTGAGGTGGAGGAGATATTAAACCCACCCCCGGTGTCGAACCGCGCACGCGGCCAATCCAACCGTTAACTTTATGCCCCGGTAGATGACCTCCCTCACCCGGTTTTGCCCCCTGAGCCATCTTAATCTGCAACTCACGCGCCTGACTCAAATAGTAGCTATTCACGCCAAAACGACCGGATGCCACCTGTTTCGTTGCCGAACACATATTGTCGCCATTCGGTAATTTCTCATACCGAACTTCATCTTCACCGCCCTCACCCGAATTCGATTTAGAACCAATCCGATTCATCGCAATCGCCAACGTTGTATGCGCTTCCCACGAAATCGACCCAAACGACATCGCACCCGTTGCAAATCGCTTCAGAATATTTTCAGCCGGCTCCACTTCCTCCAACGGAATCGAAGGCCGATCTGATGCAAACTGCATTAAACCCCGCAATGTATAAGCCGACTGACTCTGATCATCCACCTTGTCACAATACGTCTTATACAAATCATAATCCGCATTACGAGTGCTCTCCTGAAGCAGTCGAATCGTCTCTGGATTAAACAAGTGCCGCTCGCCATCTCTGCGCCACGAATAATCTCCGCCCGGATCCAATACTTTTGCCGCACCTCCCCGCGTAGGGTAGCCTTTACGATGTTTCAATAAAGCTTCATGTGCAATGTCATCTAGGCTCAATCCCTCAATCCGACTAATCGTCCCAGTAAAATAGGTGTCCACCACCGGCGAACTGATTCCCAAAATTTCAAAAATCTGCGCCCCTTGATACGACGCCAACGTCGAAATCCCCATCTTCGAAAAAATCTTTAACAAGCCACTATCCACCGCTTGGATATATTTCTGAATGGCTGCATCCGCCGTTAAACCATCTAATAAAGCATCCTCTTCCATCTGCTGAATCGTATCGAGTGCCACATAGGGATACACCGCCGATGCACCATAGCCCAATACCGTCGCAAAATGATGCACTTCACGCACATCACCCGCCTCAACAATTACATCTGCATGACCTCGCTTGCCCGCCCGAATCAAATAATGATGCACTGCCGAAGCCGCCAACAACGAAGGAATCGGGGCATGCGAACGATCCGCTGCCCGATCGCTTAAAATCAACACAGAGCACCCCGCATCAATCGCCGCTTCCGCTTCAGAAAAAACACGCTCAAGAGCGTTTTCAAGCGCACCCGCCGCTCCCCTCACATCGAACACCGTATCAATTTTCTGCGAACGAAACCCCGCTTCATCCAACGCCGCCAACTTCGCATAAGAAGCATGCGTCAACACCGGCTGCTGAATCGCAATCCGACGGCAATGCTCCGAAGATTCCGTCAGGATATTTTTAAACCCACCCACATAGGTACGCAAATCCATCACCACACGCTCCCGAATCGGATCGATCGGTGGATTGGTCACCTGAGCAAACAATTGTTTAAAATAGTGCGAAAGTTGCTGAGGCCGATCCGATAAAACCGCCAACGGATTGTCGGCTCCCATCGAACCCAAAGGCTCTTTACCCCCCGTTGCCATCGGCTTCAAAATCTCAATGATATCCTCATACGAATACCCAAACATCTGCTGCTGTCGGAAAAGCGCTTTCGGTTCAGGAATCACGCGCGACGCCGCCACTTCAGGCAACTCATTCAAGTGCAACATCGACTCATCCACCCAAGCTTGATACGGCTGTCGAGTACACAGATCCGCCTTCAACTCATCATCTGAAATAATGCGCCCCTGCTCTAAATCAGCAACAAACATTTTACCCGGCTGCAAACGGCCTCGCAATACCACCTTACTATGATCCACATTAATGACCCCGCTTTCCGATGCCATAATCAGCGTATCATCATCCGTTAAACAGTAACGTGACGGACGCAATCCATTGCGATCCAATGTAGCACCCACCAACACACCATCCGTAAAGCACACCGATGCAGGGCCATCCCACGGCTCCGATATAGCTGAATAGAATTCATAAAACGCCCGCTTCTCTGGACTCATTTTCGTATCGTTCTGCCACGCTTCGGGAATCAACATCATTAACACATGAGGTAATGATCGACCGCTCAAAACCAACATCTCAATCGCCATATCCAGATTAGCGCTATCCGATGCAGCCAAATCACAAACCGGGAAAATCATATCCAGCTCATCACGACTAAACGCTGAACACTCCAACAACACCTCACGAGCACGCATCCAATTGATATTGCCCTTATTCGTATTGATTTCACCATTGTGCGCTATATACCGGAAAGGCTGCGCCAACTTCCACGAAGGGAATGTATTCGTTGAAAACCGAGAATGCACCAATGCAATCGCACTCGTCGTAATTTCGTTTTGTAGATCCAGAAAATACGTCGGTACCTGCTCCGTAATTAACTGCCCTTTGTAATTAATCGTTTTGTAAGAGCATGAAATAATATTCAGCCCCTCAGGACCGATTCCATCCACTTCTTCCGAAGCGATACGCTCCGTATATTTCCGGAACACGAATAACTTACGGTCAAACTCATCCGCATTCATATTCGCGGGCTTCCCGATAAATATCTGCTGAATACTGGGCTCCGTCTCCGCCGAATCACGACCCAAATCACTATTATCCACAGGCACAAATCGATACCCCAACAAAGGTAACCCAAATTTTTCTAAATGACGCTCGATGATCTCCTTGCATGCCAGCTGCTGCTGCTCATCCCGCGGGAAAAAAGTCATTCCCACGCCATATTCACCTGCTGCCGGCAGCTCAATTCCAATCGCAGGGCATGCATCCGCAAACAAGGCATGAGGAATCTGCAATAAAATCCCAGCTCCATCACCACTTTTCACATCGAAGCCCGTACCCCCCCGGTGCTCCATGCAAGCCAACATGCCCAGCGCATCCGAAATCACAGCGTGTTTTTTACGCCCCTTTAGGTTTGCAATAAAACCAATACCGCAACTGCTATGTTCAAAATCAGCTCGATACAGCCCCTCACCTTCAAGGTGCCCAAATTCGTTTTCTGTTATCACTTTTTTCATTATAAACCGTTTTTTTTCGTTTGAGAAAAGGCGCAAAAAGATCAACGTTGCAGTCTCGCCTCCAAAGACTAAACGTTGATCTCAACCCAACCTTACTTTTATAATCGGTGATTATTGATCGATATATAATTCCCGAATGACTGCATCCTAGAAATTTTAGCCCGAGGAGGCAACTATTTTTTCGAAAGGATCAGGTGCCACAGGACGGCCATTTTTTGTAAAAACCCCAGTAATTTCACCCTCAAGCAATACACAATGATCCGCCAACCGAATTAATTTTTGCTCAAAAATAAATCGAAGTCGACCCGATCGTCGCAACGTAACGGTAGACCGAAAACGCTCACGCGGTCGGAGCGAAGCTCGATATTGGATATCTGCGCGGATCACCACCGGCTCCCAACCAGCCAGCCGCAACTGATTAAAATCGCACCCCATCGCATGCAAAAACTCATGCCGCGTGTGCTCTAAATAATTTTGATAAACCGCATTGTTCACAATCCCTTGGATATCACACTCATAATCTCGCACCTGCATCTCCAATTCAAATGATTTCATCCCTCATCCTCCGGTTTTGCACGCCCCTCTTGCAACGTTCTCCTAAATCGAGCTAACCGACGATCCTGCTCCCGCTTCTCAATCGTACCCGCTGAAAACCGCGCCGCCTCACTCATAAGGCGCACATAATGATCATAGCGCTCTTGAGGCAACTCACCCGCCTCCACCGCAGCGATCACCGCACACCCCTCCGTCTGAACATGAGCACAATCACCAAACCGACACCCCGACGCCCAAGCTTGAATATCCTCAAACGTCTCACTAATACCGCTTTCAGCCTCCATATTGCCCAATTCACGCATGCCCGGTGTATCAATTACATGACCCCCATTCTCCAACGTAATCAACTCCCGCCAGGTCGTCGTATGGACCCCTTTTCCATCCGACTCCCGCACCGGCAAGGTAAACAATCGATCTTCCCCCAAAACTCGATTCAGCAACGTTGATTTCCCCGCACCAGAAACCCCGATCACGCAACAGGTTAATCTTGCTTCAAACAGATCCGCCGTCTCTGCAAGCCCCTCACCCGTCTCATTACTCATCAATAAAACCTTCACCCCCGGCAGATGGTTCTTCACCAATGCCTCCACCTCTAAACACGCATCTACCTCCAACAAATCCTGCTTGGTTAAAATAATAACCGGCTCAATACCACTCTCGTTCACCATCACCAAATAGCGCTCAATGCGCTTTAAACTAAATCCTGCACCCACACCCTGGACAATAAATGCTCGATCAAGATTAGCCGCAATCAACTGTTCACGAGACGTGCGTCCCGCACTTTTCCGACGTAAAACCGAACGCCTCTCCAATATACGCTCAACCCGTCCAAACTCACCCACCAAAAAATCCTTCACCAAAACCCAATCACCCACAGTTGGATAATCCGCACGGGATTGCGCACGATGCCGCAATCGTCCCGTCATCTTCGCCGGACGAACCGTCTCCCCATTGGATACATCACAAGCTCCTTTATGAATCGCTACCACCCGAGCTGGCTGCAATTTCTGATCCCGATCCGTTACCACCTGCGCCGCATATTGCTCATCCCAACCTAGATCCACTAAACTCAATAGTCCCACCACAAATTCAACGTATACACCGGCAATAAAATTGACTCCCCCACATCCTTCTCATATGACTTCGACTCCCCCTTCATTAACCAGCAATAACAGGCCAAGAGATCGCCCTCCCCATATCCATTCACCATACCTCCCCGCAAAAACAACATACGCCCCTCGATATCCTGTACCACAAACTCATTCTCAACGATCGCAATCACGCGCCCTTGAAAAACCTCTCTGCCCAAAACATGATCAGCACGCTCAACAAACGCCCCATACGCCCGCTCCCAAGCCTTCTCCAACGAAAGATCTTCCTCAAGGCCTTCATCCAATTTATATTGCAAATAACGCAACGCCACATTATCAACTGCTTTTAACCGCCCCTCACACGCATCACAATCGGGTTCCACTTCAACCGCACAATCCGCACACGGAATCGTAAAATCCCCAAGGCTAAGAGACTCCCCCCATTTCGAAGATGATTTTTGCAATTGCTCAAGATATGCACGCGCCTTTGAATAATCCCCCTGCATCAACTGATAGATCACCCCATGCAACTGATCCTTCGGCTCCCCCAATATCGAAATACCAAAAAAATCATTTGCTAACGCACCCAGCACCAGTAGCAAACTCAATAAAATAGATTTAATCATAACCGAAAACATAGCACACTTAGCTTAGGTTGGCAATGAAGCCGCAAAACACCCCTATCCATAAAATGAAAGGAAATAATGAATTCACTCAAACAAGCCCTGCGAACCATTCCTGACTTCCCAAAACCCGGCATCCAATTTCAAGATATCGCCCCTCTTCTTCAAGATCCCATCCATTTCAGCAACACCATTCAAGCGTTAAAAAACCATCACCGAAACGACTCTATCGATTTAATTGCCGGCATCGAATCACGCGGCTTTATCTTTGGCTCTGCCCTCGCCTACGCCCTCGGTTGCGGAACCGTTTTGGTTCGCAAGCCCGGCAAACTTCCCGGTCCCATTCATCAGCAATCTTATGACCTTGAATATGGAACCGATGCACTCGAAATCCAAACCGATGCCATTCAACCGCATCAGCGCGTTCTCCTCATCGATGATGTTCTCGCTACTGGCGGAACCGTCTCCGCAGCGCACCAACTCATCCAGTCTCACTTCGACGTTCAAATGGTCGGAGCCACTTTCCTTCTTGAGATCTCCCCACTAAACGGGAGAAAACGCCTCACCGATCTCCCCCTTCACAGTCTCATCCAAATTCCATAAAAAACCCGCCCAACTACCGTTGGACAGGCCCACATTGCATCAACTGTAGCACCGACTACTTTGCTTTCATACGTTCTAATAAAACGCGCGCTTTCTCGCTAGCCGGTAAAAATTCTAAGTCAGCATTATCTCCACTTACAATCATCGCCTCCGCTCCCGCATCCATCATATCCGATGCCCCCGGCTCAGGCAACGAACCGGAATTCGCTAGTCCGCTCATGTTATTCACAAGCATATCCAATCGACGCTGTAACCCATCGCGCTCGCTCTCCGTAGTTGTCAACTGCTCTTGCACTGCTGATAATTGATCTTTCACCCGATCTGCTGCTGACTCTGCCCGACTCACATCTCGCTCCAACGAAGTCACTTGCGCCTTCACTTTCGCCGCATCTTTTGCTGCCGAAATAGCCTTCTTCTGCGACTCCCTCAATTTGCGTTCCGCACTCTCAAGCTGCAACCGTATCGATTTCCCCTTCGCCTTCTCCGACTTCACTATACTTTCCAAATCAGCAATTTTCCCACTTAGCATCGACTCTACTTCTGCCCGATCCGCCTGCAACTGAGCAACCGCCGCATCATGCTCCTCCTGAGGAACTCCACAACCTGTAATAACCAAAACCACCGCTAACATGAACCCGTTTATATATTTCATCATCCAATTGTCTCCTACATTTAATAACTCTATATCTATAAATAAATTTCCATCTCTTTTCAAGGTACAAAGCCATCTAAGATAATTCACCTGAAAAAACGCGCTCCATTTATGAAGTAAAAAGTGCATAATTTAAAGAAAGGAAACTGCAAGGTAAATTGTTAATATAACTAAAATTTTAATTATTATTTTTTTTATCTTTTTTCTTGTGAATTTTTTTAATTGTGAGAAAAAAGAAATCACTTGAACGAAATGAACTAAGAAAAGTGTGAAGAATGACCAAGCAAATAAAGCAGAACCAGAGAAAGGAGGCCGACTCTATGAAGTTAATTCTTAAAAGAAACTCATTAGTAAAGTCTCCACTCCATCAATTATGGGCATGGTGCTTGTGTGCGCTGGTTATCGTTCTTCTTCCCGTGTCTTCCATGCTAGACACATCAACAAATCCTTTTTGCTCGTGTGAGCAATATAGTAAATAAAAATAGTACTAACCACATATCAACTGCATCTAACCTCCCCGCTTGCGGGGAGGTTTTTTTTATCTCAAGAAATGCACGGCTCTCTAAACGAGATCGCAGGCATCGGAAGGCATCCAATGCTTCTCTTGGCCATCCCACTTCACATTACAACCAATCGGATTGGTCAACGGGTTCTCAATTACATTACCCGCAAGATGTTGCTCTAGCGCATCAATAAGATCCGTCTTTGTGTGATCTGGCCAATGACGAGGCGTATCGATAGAACGCCCCGTATAAATTAGTTCCCGTTCTTTATTAAACACATAAAAATGAGGAGTACGCAGCGCCCCATATGCCACTGCCACCGCTTGTGATTCATCATAAAGATAAATCCACGGGAATTGATGCTTCTCCAGTCGCGTAACCATTCCGTTAAAATCATCTTCTGAATAGGTATTTTTACTATTCGAATTAATCCCCACAAAACGAACTCCCTGCGAAGCAAATCGATCTGCGATCATCCGCGTATGTTCATCTGAACCCGTCACATATGGACAATGGTTACAGGTAAAAAAGAGAACCAACGTCTCTTCCTTAAAATCACTTAATCCATACGAGCTTCCATCTGTTGCCGGAAGCATAAACTCCGGTGCGCTCTCCCCTAACTGTAATGTAAATGCCATCGTTCACTCCTTATTTCAATGTGCTCTCTAAATAAACCGAAGCTTCCTCTAATGCCGAGTCGATTTTAGATGCATCTTTGCCCCCTGCCTGCGCTTTTTCTGGTTTGCCACCCCCCCCGCCATCCGCAACGGCCGCCACCTGGCCAACTAATTTTCCAGCATGCACACCCTTCTCAACCCATTCCGAAGAAACACTCGCGGCAAAACACGCCTTCCCTTCGTTTGCACTCGCAACCACTAAAACACCCGATGCAATTTTTTGACGCAACTGATCTAGCACCTGACGCAAAGCATCCATCGGCAATTCACCCACATGCACCGCCAATAGAGGCACCTGCTGAACTTTTATAACCTGATCGAGATAAGAATCCACCTGCGATGTCGCCGCCTGCGATTGCAACAGTTTAACCTGCTTCTCAGTCTCACGAAGTTGATTGCTCAATAGATGAACCCGCTCCGGTAATTCATCCGGTTTCACACTCAAGCGCTGACTCAAACCCATGAGCAACTCATGCTCTTCCGCCGTCCAATCCACCGCTTCCATACCCGTGACTGCTTCAATTCGACGAACACCCGCTGCCACGGAACTTTCCGATACAATACGGAAAGAGCCAATATCTCCGGTCAATTGGACATGCGTTCCACCACACAATTCTTGAGAAAAATCGCCAATGCCCACCACCCGAACGCGCTCACCATACTTATCATCAAAGACCGCTTGAATCCGCCGATCCTGCTGCACTTCTGCCAACGCCATTTCACGCGTCTCTACAGCTGTATTACGCATAATTTCATGATTCACAACCTGCTCAATCCGCTGTAGTTGCTCAATCGGAATGGCCTCAAAATAATTAAAATCAAACCGCAATCGCTCCCCACTAACCAAAGAGCCCGCCTGCTTAATCGACGCATCTACCACATCTCGCAACGCCCCATTTAACAAATGCGTTGCCGTATGATTCCGACGCATCTGTCCCCGCCGATAGCGATCAATCCCCGCCATCACTTTCATCCCCACTTGGGGGGCTCCATACAAAACCCGACCCATATGAAGAATAATTCCATCCGCCGGTTTCTGGGTATCGTGAACTTCAAAGCCAAATCCGGCACCTTTCAATTCACCCCAATCTCCCTGCTGTCCCCCACCCTCGGGATAAAACGGAGTCTCTTTAAGCACCAATGCCCCCGAATCAAGCACCGCCACAATCTCGGTATCACAGAACGTTTTCGTGTAGCCTATAAATTCGGACTGCACACCCTGCGCCACCAAATCAGCAATCAAATCCATTTGAGCGTTCTGAGCCCCCGTTGAGCGAGATGCCCGTGCCCGCTCGCGCTGCACCTCCATCAATGCTTTGAACGCATCCTCATCCACACCCAACCCTTTTTCAGATGCCATCAGGGCGGTTAAATCAAAAGGAAATCCATAGGTATCATATAAACTAAACGCCTCATCCCCAGGGAATACGCCATCTGCAGGAAGCACCTCCGCAACAGCCTCAAACCGAGCAATCCCTCTATCCAACGTTTTTGAAAACGCCTCTTCCTCACTACGTAATGCCCGCAAAATCGTCTCACGCTGATTGACCAGTTCTGGAAAAATATCTCCCAATTGCGCCTCAAGCGTCGGAAAGAGTTTACACAAAAAAGGCTCTTCAAAGCCCAAGGTTCGTCCATACCGAACCGCCCGCCTGAGCAACCGCCGCAACACATAACCCCGCCCGTCGTTTGACGGAAGCACACCATCCGAAATCGCGATCGATAGCGTTCGTATATGATCCGATATCACACGCATCGCAATCGCATTATCACCCTCATACACCTGAGCAGATAACTCCGCCAAGCGCTCAATCAACGGCATAAACACATCGGTATCATAATTCGATGTTTTTCCCTGCAAAACCGCACAAAGCCGCTCAAACCCCATGCCCGTATCAACATGTTTCGACGCCAACTCCTCCAGCGAACCATCCGATCGACGGTTATACTGAATGAACACCAGATTCCAGATCTCAATCACTTCCGGTAAATCCGCATTCACCATCTCACCCGTCGCCATTCCTTCCGGCGTCAAATCATAATGAATCTCCGAACACGGCCCACACGGTCCCGTTTCACCCATCTCCCAAAAATTATCTTTCTCATCAAACCGCAAGATATGCGCAGGATTGATATCCGTTACCTCTTTCCATAACGCCAGTGCCTCATCATCGGTTCGATAAACCGTCGCCCAAATTCGATCCTTATCGAGGTTCCACACATCCGTCATTAACTCCCAAGCATAGGCAATCGCTTCCCGCTTGTAATAATCGCCAAACGACCAATTGCCCAACATCTCAAAAAAGGTGTGATGATAGGTATCATGCCCCACCTCTTCCAAATCATTATGCTTCCCCGAAACCCGAATACATTTTTGCGTATTCGCCACCCGCTTCTCCCCTGCTTCGCGCGCGCCCAAGAAGATCTCTTTAAACTGATTCATTCCCGCATTCGTGAAAAGCAACGTGGGATCCGCAGGCAATACCACCGGAGAACTCGGCACCACCGCATGCTGCTTCGATGCAAAAAATTTAAAAAATGACTGCCTTATTTCGTCTGCCTTCATACCATTCCTACCCAAATATACGTATTGATGAGCGCCCTTTATACGTAGAAGCCGACTTCGATGCAACGGTGGAATCCCTTCTCACACCGTTCCATCAGATAAAGGCTGCAATCGACTCTCTATCATAAGTACCGCCTTATCCCATCCCGCCTTCAGCAATCCCAAATCCTGTTTAAGGCGCGTTTGATGAATGTATCGCTCGGCACTCGAAAGAGCCTGCGTCGCCTCCCGCCCGCTTAATTCCCGCTCCAACTCCCGTTGCCAAAACAACAGAATATATTTCTGTGCCAGTGCATCCTCGCTAATTTCCGAATCAAACGTCTTCGACAAACCGATCTGCACCCGCGTTAAGCACTGCCGCAACTCTTCCTCAAACTCATTCAAATGCTGCGCCAAAAAGTCCGGCTCTTGCTCCATTAAAGATTCAACCAACGTCCGACACGCCGGATCTTGAAAAAATCGACTCGGCAAATACTGCTTAATCCATGGCTGAACCACGCTGTGATGATGCACCAACAACTCCAACAACTCCGTCTCCTCTTTCGGAAAAACCACGGCCTTCGCCGGCGACGCAGGCGTCTCAGATTCCACCGGCTTCCGCATCACAGGCTTGGTATTTTGCTTCAAGTCCTGATAAAGAGCAGACACCGAAAGATTCAATCGATCCGAGGCCTCTTGCAACAACGTATCCCGTCGAGTAGCAGAACGAACCGGACGAATGAATGCCAACACCGCCTTCACCACCCGCAACCGACCTGCTTCCGTCGTTTGATCCTCTGCAGCCTGTTGCTGCTCAATCAGATAAGCCAACGCCCCCGGGGCCTCATTCAGCAACACGTCAAGCGCCTCAACTCCATGATCACGAATGAGCGAATCCGGATCCTCTTTTTCCGGCAGTGTAGCCACCCGTACACTCAACTCTTCTGTCGTAAAAAGCAATGAGGTTGCCAACGCCGCTTTCACCCCCGCCGCATCCGCATCAAAAACCAAAACCACTTCATCCGCATACCGTTTAATCAACCGGGCATGCTGCTCGGTCAATGCCGTTCCTTGAGAAGCAGCCACATGCGTTAACCCCGCTTGATGACAGCGAATCGCGTCAATCTGCCCCTCAACAATAATCGCCTGCCGCCGCTCCACAATCGCCTTGCGAGCCTGATCAAAAGCAAAAAGCACCTGCGACTTTTTAAAAATGAGCGTCTCCGGACTATTCACATATTTTGCGCCCCGATCCGCCCGATTCATAATGCGACCCGAAAAACCAATCACGCGCCCCATCGGATCACATATTGGAAACATCACCCGCCCCCGGAATCGATCATAATGACTCTGCTTGCCACCTCGCTCCGAAGGCACCGCCAACCCCGCCTTTTCAAGATCTGCGGCTTCATACCCCTTCTTTAGCGCACGCGATAAAAGCCCTTCCCACTCATCCGGAGCAAAGCCAATCTGAAACGCCTTCATCATCTCCACCGGTAGATCTCGCTCCTGTAAATATCTGCGAGCCGCCTCCCCCTCTTTACCCTGCATCAGAATACGATGATAATACGCGGCCGCTTCCGCCTGTAATTTAAGCAGGACCTCTTTACCACCTTGATCCTCGCGACGCCCCCCTTCGAAAACAACTTCAACCCCCACCCGATCGGCCAACAACTGAACCGCCCCAACAAAATCAACCTTTTCATACTCCATCACAAACCGGAAGACATCGCCCCCAGCCCCGCACCCAAAACAGTGATAGATCTGACGCTCATCATTGACCGTAAACGAAGGTGTTTTCTCTTTATGAAAAGGACAACAACATTTATGCGTGCCTCCCCGTCGACGCAACTCAGGCACATACGCCGTAATCACATCTATAATGTTTGAACGTGATCGAATCTCCTCGATCGTCTCTTTAGGAATCAAAGCCATAAAAATAATTAAGCGGATTGCCCTAAGCCGCACAATCTCCAAGCACGCTATTCAATCACTTCCGCCGGAGTCGGCAACTCAACACGATCCCGTAATGCATCCATCTGCTCCTCTAATCGCTGCCGATTTACATACTCCGATGCCATCGGTGCAATTTGATCACATACCCAGCGCCCCACCAACGAACGGTCCCGCAACTCGGAACGAATCGACTCACTCCCCAATTGAGCCACCAAACTTAATAACAAAATGGCCAAAACCGCGCCGCGCAAAAATCCAAACAAAAAGCCGAGCCCCTTATCCGTTCCATCCGAAAGATTCGTTAACATCGCACTCGCCAGCAATTGCTTTACCAAAACGAAAAGACCAATCGAAAGTAATGCCAACACCAATAATCCCAACGCCGTAACCTTCAAAAGGCTCCAATCTGGAAAATGATTCGCCACATATTCCAACAAAACCGGATATGCCACATACAAAGCCACCATCGTTAATACAAACGTAATCAATGTAGCAAGCTGGCGCGCAAAACCTTCACGCAACCCAAACACACCAAAAAACAGCGCCAAAACGCTCACTCCAATATCTAATCCGCTCCACTCCATAAATACCTCCTGAATAATCCATTCTTATCACGTCACGTGAAAGCAGGTCAATCATACGCCTGTATCTCTCCAAGATGAAGATTTACCACCTCCATCGGATCAGCTAGGGTACAAACAAGGAATTAATATTATGTATACAAAACAAACCAAAATTGTTTGCACAATTGCCCATAATCGTTGCGAACCTGACTTTATCAAAGATCTATTTGATGCCGGCATGAATGTCGCCCGGCTCAACACCGCACACATTGAAGTCGAAGATGCCGTCGTGATTGTAAAAAACCTCCGCTCCGTCTCTGATCGAATTGGCATCTTAATTGACACCAAAGGACCCGAAGTTCGTATTCGTGACCTAGACACTCCCCTTGAAGTTACGGCCGGTCAAACGCTGCATGTTTCTGCAGATGCACAACCCGAACATGGATTTTGCGTAAATTACGATGCCTTCGTAAACGAAGTCCCCATCGGCAGTGATTTACTCATCGACGACGGAGAAATTCATCTCACCGTCGACGGGAAAGAGGGCGATCATCTGATTTGCCGTGTCACCAACAGCGGTGAAATTAAAAACCGCAAAAGCGTGAACGTCCCCGGCGTCAACATGAAGATGCCCTCCCTTACCGATAAAGACGCCCGCTTCATCGAATGGGCAACCGAAAATGAAATCGAATTTATCGCACACTCCTTCGTTCGTAATCGCGATGATGTAATGGCCATTCAAAGCATCCTCGACCGCCGCAAATCCCCCATCAAAATCATCGCCAAAATCGAGAACCGCGAAGGCATTGATAATCTAGAAGCCATCCTCGACTGCGCTCATGGCGTCATGGTCGCCCGCGGTGACCTCGGCATTGAAGTGCCCGCCGAAGAAGTCCCCAACATTCAAAAACGCATGATCTCCACCTCCATCAAAAAAGTGAAGCCCGTTATCACCGCCACCCAAATGCTCCACTCCATGATCGATAATCCCCGCCCAACCCGCGCGGAAGTTTCCGATGTGGCCAATGCAATTTATGACGGCACCGATGCCCTCATGCTCAGCGGCGAAACCGCCTATGGAAAATATGCCGTAGAAGCCGTACAAACCATGACCAATATCGCCAAAAAAGTGGAAGCCGAAAAAGAAGCCTCCAGCGTCATGCTTCCCGTGATTCAGCAGAGTCCAGACCTCATGCCTCGAAACTTCATCTCGAAATCAGCCGTTGAAATCTCCGCCCGGATTGGAGCCAAGGTCATCATCACCAGCACACGCTCAGGAGACACCGCCCAGATATGTGCCTCGTATCGATGCCGCACCCCAATCGTTGCCTACTCCGCCACACCTCGAACCGTGCGTGAGCTTTCTCTTACCTACGGCGTCTATGCCCAGTGCATCGCGGTCCCGCCAGAATGTGCCGACTTAATAAATAAAACCGTCAATCTGCTCATCGACGAAGGCGTACTAACGCCTCAAGATATTGTCTGTTATATTGGCGGCGGGCAGATTAAAGCAAAACACACCAATTTACTGCAAATCGACACAGCAGCCATGTTAATTAAATCGTAGCTCTACGCATCCAGATACGAACAGCAATAATCCATAAACGTATCTACTTTTAATGCGAACGTTGCCTCAGCAGGCACTTCAAACCTCATACCCGCTTCGTAGACCGTCCATGCATCTGATCCCGGCAACTGAACCATAGCCGAGCCCCCCAACACTTCCATTACTTCCGCCACACCGGTATCAAAAGAATAGGTACCCACCTGCATAAACCCGAGTGTCTTACGCGATCCATCGGCAAACTCAATGGTACGACTTGAAACCCGCCCATCGAAATACACATTCGCCTCACGCGTCACCGTTACATTTTCAAATAGCGACACGCTTACGCCTCCGCAATGAAATTACGGAGAACATAATTCAACACCCCGCCATTCTTGAGATATTCAATCTCAAGCGGCGTATCGACCCGCGCCTTCACTTCGAACGTTTTACTGCCCGCCTGTACCTGCAAAATTTTACCCGGCACAAAATCTTCTGCAATGCCTCGGATTGTAAACGACTCCCCGCCATCCAAGCCCAAACTTTCAGCCGTTTGACCGTCGACAAACTCACAAGGCACTACGCCCATCCCCACTAAGTTGGAACGATGTATCCGCTCAAAACTTTCAGCGATAACCGCCTTCACACCTTGCAGCTTCGTTCCCTTCGCCGCCCAATCACGCGACGAGCCCGCACCATACATCTTACCCGCCAAAATCACCAACGGAGTTCCCTCCTCTTGATACGCCATCGCTGCGCTATAGAAAGGAAGCTGCTCGCCATCTTTTACCGTGAAGCCTCCCGTCCGATCGACTAATTTATTATCAATGCGAATATTGCCGAAGGTCCCCCGCATCATAACCTCATGATTTCCACGCCGAGATCCAAAACTATTAAAGTCCCGTTTCGAAACCCCCCGCTCCGTTAAATATCCGGTCGTGGGATTCTCCTCCGGAATCACGCCCGCAGGTGAAATATGATCGGTGGTAATAAAATCACCAAAGTACCCCAATACCGCTGCATTCTGAATATCACACAAAGCGCTCGCCGGTTGCTCACACCCTTCAAAGAAGGAAGGCTCTCGGATATAGGTTGAATCGGCATCCCAAGCGAAGGTTTCACCCGTAGCCGCATCCAGGGCATTCCATTGATCGTTTGCCGTGAAAACATCGGCATAGACTTCCCGATAATAATCACTGTTCGCTGAAACCTTCACCGCATCAACTAACTCTTCACCCGTAAACCAAATATCCTTCAGGTAGACGGCCTCGCCATCGGCATCCTCTCCAATAGGATCGTTCTGTAAATCGATATCAACCGTACCTGCCAACGCATAGGCAACGACCAAAGGCGGAGAAGCCAGATAGTTTGCCTTTGTCAAAGGATGCACCCGCCCTTCAAAATTTCGATTGCCAGATAAGACCGCCGCCGCCGTCAAATCCGCCTCGCGAATCGCCGCATCAATCGGCTCATCCAACGGACCGCTATTTCCAATACAGGTCGCACATCCATACGCCGCCACATTAAAACCCAACGTTTCCAGTGAACTCAACAAACCCGACTCTTTCAGATATTCCGTCGCCACCTGCGATCCCGGTGCCAGCGAGGTCTTCACATAGTCCGGAACACTCAGTCCCTTCTCGACCGCTTTCTTCGCCACAATACCAGCTCCCATTACCAAACTTGGATTCGATGTGTTGGTACAACTGGTAATCGAGGCAATCACAACCGCACCCTCCGGCAGAGTTCCCACGCCCACGGCATCCGCGGTTTTTCCACTTGGCATAAAGTCTTCCTGAAACTCCTGCTTCACCCCGCTCAGGGGTAACCGTTGATGCGGCTTATTCGGTCCCGCCATCACCGCTTCGACACTCGTTAAATCCAATTCCAACGTTGCATTATAATCCGCTTCATCGGCAAAACCCCAAAGCCCCTGCACTTTGCAATACGCCTCCACCAGATCGCACTGCTCATCCGTGCGACCCGTTTCTTTGAGATATTCAATGGTCTTCTCATCAATCGCAAAGAAACCCATCGTGGCTCCATACTCCGGCCCCATGTTCGCCACCGGGCACCGATCTGCCAATGATAGATTCGCCGCACCCTCGCCATAAAACTCAACAAACTTGCCAACCACGCCCAACTCACGCAACATCTTCGTTACAGTTAAAGCTAAATCGGTAGCCGTCACCCCCGGACGCAACGCACCGGTTAACTTAAAGCCCACCACTTCCGGGGTCAAAATCGGAATAGGTTGCCCCAACATAGCCGCTTCCGCCTCAATGCCACCGACACCCCATCCAAGCACACCCATGCAGTTGATCGTCGTCGTATGCGAATCTGTACCCACGAGCGTATCAGGATAAACAACGCCATCCTCACTTCGCATCACACAATCCGCCAAATACTCCATATTGATCTGGTGGCAAATACCCAAACCGGGTGGCAGCACCCGTAATTTTTCAAACGCCTGCTGGCCCCACTTCAAAAACTTATAGCGCTCCTCGTTCCGCTCAAACTCCCGATCCACGTTCAACTGAAACGAAGCCGCATTACCGGCATCATCCAACTGCACCGAGTGATCAATTACCAAATCCACCGGAATCAACGGTTCAATACGCCCCGCAGGTTTACCCGCTTTACCCATGGCCGAACGCAAAGCCGCTAAATCAACCACACAAGGAACGCCAGTGAAATCCTGCAACAACACCCGTGCTGGCATATAAGGAAGCTCTTGCTTTTCCACGCTTGGCTTCCAGTTTGCCAACGCCTCCACCTGCTCAGCGGTATAGGCTGGATGGCCCTGCATGCGCACCAATGATTCTAATAAAATCTTTACCGATTTTGGAATCCGCGACAACGAACCCACACCCGCCTCTTCCAATGCAGACAAACTATAATAATCAACCTTATCGCCACCGGAAAGGGGTAGGCTTTTTCGCGCAAAATCAAACTTCGACATCTCAGACACCTCTCTAAAAAATTGTGAAGAAGCAAACCTACTTACTCATGCTCAGCCTGTCAACGCCGTTGGCTCAACCGCCATCAAGAAATAAAATCTCTCGGGCGCATTCGAGCATAGGCCACAACATCCCCCGTATCCTCGCTCGCCAACCCATGCCAAAATACCGACCATTGATCATCTCGCTCACAACCGTCCGAACGGCGCATGTACCAAGCTGAAAATGGATTACCCGCACGCGCCCGCCAAAAAAAAGAGGCGTGTGTATCGCAGAGCGTTTCCCACATCAACTTCGCCACGCCATCACCTCGCACCATAGGCATCACCGCAAACTTAGAGAGATAATTCTGATTCACCTGTCGCTCAACCAACGCGGCTCCGCACAAACCCACCTCATCATGCTCCACCCAAATCACCGACACAACCGATCGCAAAAAAGTGACCGACGACATTTTGCAACCAAAGCTTTCCTCAAAAAGAGAGAGCAAAGCCACCTCCTCCTCTGAAGTCAGTTCCTCTTTAATTAGCACCTTCATAATCGGTTCCGTTTCGTATCGCGAGCCAAACGCTTCAAGCGTCCCTCTAACAACGCTTTTTTCACCGGAGACATACGATCAATAAACAACACCCCATTCAAATGATCTAACTCATGCTGAATCGCTCGTGCCAATAAACCCTTTGCATGAAGCGCATGAGAAACTCCCGTTTCATCACAAAACGCTACATCCACCTCACTCCACCGCTCAATCTCCCCCGACATGCCCGGAAAACTTAAACAACCCTCAGCACCTCGCTCCATCTCTACCGAATGCGCTTCAATCACAGGATTAATGAACACCAATGGCATATTCACCTCCGGATGCAATCGATTTCCTTTCGCATCCACATCGCTCTCTGGCGGAATATCAATCACAAACACCCGTTCGGTCCGCCCCACCTGTTCGGCAGCCAATCCAATCCCGTGCGAGGCATACATCACATCAAACATCTCTTTGACAAGATCCGCTAATGCCTCCGTAAACTCACTAACTTCCAGCGCTCTTTCACGAAGAATCGCCTCGCCATACATTTTTAATTTCAAACTCATAAAAGTAGCTTTGCCTTTAGGAAGGAATTCGGTCAATGGAAAAGGAAGTAGCCTCTTTATTAATTATTCACATTAAAGTATTTATTTTTTCTTATAATTAATCTTATTTATACATTTAATCGGAGATTTCAAATGAAACAAATAGTTCAATTTATAACTCTTACCTTTATGCTAGCGAGCGTCGGCTGTCAAACTGCACAAAACAGCTGTATTTATGGCGGCAAACAAAGAATCGCAAAAAAAACCACCATGCAATCCAACAAACCCATGATGGAATCAAACACCATGAAAGGCGATAGAGTCTCCGGAATACGCTACTATCCATCAGGACATGCCAACTCATCGGTATTGATGGTAGAAAAACTAACGCCCAAAGAAGTCGCTCTTAATTCGGAAGTTGAATACATAATCCGAGTTAAAAACCTCACACCGGACCCCATGATGGTTCGCATTGAAGAAAACCTAGATACTTCCTTTTCAATCAACCGCTCCATGCCCATACATACCCTTTCCTCCGACCGTACGAAAGCGATGTGGAATTTAGGGAAACTTAATGGCAAAGAGACCCGTGAAATTAAAATCATGGGAAAAGCAACCAAACCTGGATCCTTCAAAAATTGTGCACTACCTCAATATGATCGATATCTTTGTCAGTCCATCAATGTGGTCCATCCACAAATTGCAATTACCCAAGA
>CAJYAJ010000007.1 GCA_913065005.1 uncultured Verrucomicrobiota bacterium
GACGGATGTGAATCTTTGGAATGACGATCACTTCACAGATACGATGGTTTCGGGTGGGGTGTTGAATTTTAATAATCAGGATTTCAATCTAATCGATGGGGCGGTGATGCGTCTTACGTCTGCAGATGCAGTGGTGAATTTTAAGGGTACAAATACGGCGGTGAAGTCGGGGGCACAACTTGATTTGGGTGCGGGAAGAACAACGGCAAATGCGCTGACGGTTGAGTCGGGTGGTTCGGTTCGTTCTACGGTTTATGGGAGCAATGGGATTGTTTCGGTGGGGTCATTAGAAGCCGATCAGTTGACGTTGGATGTTGGGGCTTCATGGAGGCTTTATAATGATGGTACGTTTACTGACTATGAGAGTCTTCTGAATTCAAATGCGTTTTTGTTGGGTGTTTCGACGAATGCTATTACACATGGTCTGACTTCGTCAGATGTGGAGCTGATCGGCGAGGGTATGGATGCGTATTGGTTATATAGCATTAATGATTTGGTGGTTACCAATGAGGGCTCACTTTATAAGTTGTACGCTCGGTATGGTATGCAAAATTTGGGAGAGGCTCTGAACGCTGAGGGCGATTTTTTGACGTTGATGAATTTAATGCAGTCGGAGGTTGATACAAATGTAGATCTGCAAAATGCATTGATTAATTACGGTTCAGCTGATGCAGCTTCGAGTGCAATTACAGACGGGTTTCTTCGCACGACAGAGATGGGTAGCACCTTAGTGGGAGCTCAGTCGGTTCTTGCTGATCAAATTGGGGTGCGAACACGGGAGCATTTACGGTCATTCCGGTTGGCTGGTAAGACAGGGCCTTCTGGAGCTCGAGGGCCTGCTTCGTGGTGGGATCGGTCGATGAATCGATTACATGATGCGCTGCCGAGTTTTAATTTACGTGATTCGATGCGTTTTGCGCAGGATCGTACATCAGAGCCTACTGTTTCTGATGAGCGACCTTCGGTTAAAAAACCATGGATTTCGGGTGTTCAGGGGGATGCAATACCTTCGTTTACTTCGGAGATTGTGATTCCTTCGCATTATCAGACGTGGGGCCGTGCCTATGTGGCAGATTTGGATCAGGAATCTACGGATGGGTTTGCTGGATATGATGCCTCTGTTCGGGGGGGTGTTTTGGGTGTGGATCGTCGGTTTGATCATGCGGTTGTTGGTGTGGCTGGGGGAATGAGCAAAACAATAGTAACGGGTGGCGATGGGCATAGTGGTGAAGCTGATTCGTTACAGAGTACGGTGTATGCGAGCTATTTCACAGATCGAGTTTATTTGAATGCTCATATTAGTTTTGCAAGTAGCGATGTTGAAACGGATGGAGTTAGCATGTTCGGTTATCGTTCTGAGTATGATGCGAATAGTCTGAGCTTTTTTGTTGGGGCGGGCATTGGATATAAAGGGTTTAATGATGGGGTGATGATTACGCCGGAAGTGTCGCTCTTGTCATCTAAATATTCTCGGGATGGATATACGAGTTCTTCATCGATGAGCCAAACACTTGGATTCGAAGATATGGTGTTTGATTCGTATGATCAGTGGTCATATCAGTCTGAGTTAGGGGTAGCGTTTTCGTCGATAAAATTGATTGAGAATACGCGACTGCAGATGGCGTTTCAGCCGGAGTTTCGGGTGCATTGGGTGCATGAGTTTGAGCCTAATCCGGACGGGGAGCGGTATGAGTTTGTGGGAAGCACTCAGGCGTTGCATGCTCAGCTGCAGTCGCGTGAAGAAAATTTGATTCGTTTGGGTGGGGGCGTTCGTTGCTGGAATTGGAATAGCCAAACGACGGAGTTTGGGTTGAATTTGGATCATCTGAAGGGGGATGCGTATACGGAGTGGATGTTTAGTGGGCACTTTATCCATCGCTTCTAATTCGTTGGCTATCGGCTCGATGTTAAAACCCGCTTTTGGCGGGTTTTTTTATTGGGAACGCCAGATGGCGGTGGGCTCTTTGGCTCGCGATACTTCGAGGGTGAGGTGGTCGAGTTGCTCGAGTCGGAGTTGAGAGCCAACGGTGTTTAGAGCGGTTTCGGGGGTATTGCAGTCGGAGCTCAAGTGGGCGAGTATGATGTGTTTGAGTTGATCGGTGGCTGATGCGCTGATTAATTGGGCGGCTTCAACATTAGATAGGTGGCCTTGTCGGCTACGAATCCGTTGTTTGAGTGACCAGGGGCGGGGGGCTTCTCGAAGTAGGTCTACGTCGTGGTTGGCTTCGATGACGAGGCAGGAGCAGCCTTTTAGTTTTTCGATTACGAGATGTGTGGACATGCCGATATCGGTGACAATACCTATATGGGTGTTCGCATGGGAGATACGAAATCCGACGGGTTCGCTGGCATCATGGGGTATATGGAACGGCTCTAGTGTTAGATTTCCGATAGAGAATGGGGCGCCGGTTTGGAAGATGTGAAAGTTGATTTCGGTGCCTTTGGGGCCTCGTGTGAGGGTGTTGGCGGTGGGTGGGTTGGCATAGATGGGAATTTGATGGCGCTTTTGTAATACTCGAGCGCCGTTGGTGTGATCGGAGTGTTCGTGGGAGAGGCAGATGGCGTTGAGACTGGAAGGTGTGATGCCGATGCTTTCGAGTCGGAGTTCAATCTGTTTTGCGCTGAGTCCGGCGTCGATGAGCAAGCGGGTATTGGCGGTGGCGACATAGATGGCGTTTCCGGAGCTTCCGCTGGCGAGTACACAGAGTTCAAGTTGCATAGGTTTAGATTCTCTTTGAAAACCGGTATCATAGTTAAGTTAGGTGCCGGGTGAAATACAATTGTTCGATTGCCTGCTTAATTGGAGGCTTGCGCTTTAATGCGGTCTGAGTACGCTAGGGTTCATGGCAGAGATGGGTTTTATACAAGAGATGAAAATGCAGCAGGCGCTTTCGCCGCAGCTCTATCAATCGATGGAGATTCTGCAGATGTCTTTGATGGATTTGCAGCAGCTGGTGAAGCAGGAGCTCAGTTCTAACCCTACGCTGGAGGTGGTGCAGCCTGAGGCAGATGCGCAAATCGAGGTGGAGACGGGTACAGCGGATACAGAAAAGTTTGATGCGGAGATGGCGGCGCTTGGAGATGACTGGCAGGAAGGGTCTTCTACGGGTTCGATTGGAGATGCGGAAGAGAAGTATCAGTTTATGATGGATACGCTTTCGGAGGGGCCATCGCTTCAAGAGCAGTTGATGGAGCAGCTGATTATGGTGGATCTGAATTCGCAGGAGCGGGCGATTGCGGAGCTGTTAATTGGCAATATTGATGATGAGGGCTATCTCCAGTTAGATTTGGAAGAGATGATGGATCGGCCTGATTTTCCGGTAGATCTTTTTGAGCAGGTACGGGGTGTAGTGCAGTCGTTTGAGCCCGCTGGTATTGGGGCGAGGAATTTAAAAGAGTGTCTTTTATTACAGTTGGAGCGGTCGGGTGAACGGGAGAGTGAGGCGTATCAGCTGGTAGAACACCATTTGGATCGGCTTGGACGTAATAAATTGGAGGAGATCGCTTCGTTTATGGGTCTTGCTATTGATCGCGTGAGTGAGCTCGCCGATCGGATTGGGCAGTTGGATCCAAAGCCGGGATTGAAATTGAGTCCGGATGAGGTGGAGGTGGTAATTCCTGAGATTTTTATCGAAAAGGTAGAGGGTGCATATCGAGTTCGGAGTAATCGAAAACCTTATCCTAAATTATTTTTGAATCAGCGCTATTTGGAATTATTGAAGGCAAAAAGTACGCCAGCAGAGACGAAGGCATACATTCGTGAGAAGTTGGCGAAGTCGAGGTTGATGATTCAGAGTATTGATCAGCGGTTGAGTATGATTGAGCGTATTGCAGGTGAATTAGTTACTCTCCAGCATGATTATTTTGAGCGGGGTGTAACGGGATTGAAGCCGTTGAACATGAAGAGGATTGCGGAGATATTAGAGGTACATGAAACAACAGTAAGCCGGGCGGTGGCAGGCAAATATATGCAAACACCAAGGGGTTTGTTGTCTATGAAGTATTTCTTTAAGCCGGGTGTGCGGACGGTTTCGGGTGAGTTGGTTTCAAATGAACATGCCAAGGCGGTGTTGGTGGAACTGATTGCCAATGAAGATAAAAAGAAGCCGTATTCGGATGCTAAATTGGTGGCGTTGTTGAGTGAACAGAATATTTCAATTTCGCGGCGGACGATTGCAAAGTATCGAGAGCAGTTAAAGATTCTCTCTTCTCATTTGAGAAGAGAGCGATAGATCGATTGGATTATGCTTTTTTCTGACGTATGTTGCGCATACCGATTTGCGCAATCATAAGCAGGTTGCTCACGGTCCAGTATAAAACAAGTCCGGATGGCATGGTGTAAAAGAAGAACAGCATCATGATTGGCATCATGAACATCATAATTCTTTGCTGTTGCTGTTGTTCGGGCGTCATGGCGGTTCCGGGGGATGATAATTTTTGCTGCCAGATCATCGATAACGACATGACGATTGGAAGAATGTTCAATGCGCCAACCAGGGGAATGCTTCCGGCAAATAAGTTTTCTGCGGTGCTGAGGTCTTTGATCCATAAGAAGCTGGAGAAGCGTAGTTCAATGGCATTCCGAAGTACGGTGAATAGCGCAAAGAAAACCGGAATTTGAATAAACATGGGTAGACATCCGCCCATGGGGTTAACGCGTCTTTCTTTATACAGTTTCATGGTCTCTTGTTGCATGCGCTGTGGATCTTTTTTGTATTTTTCCTGAAGGGCTTTGAGTTCGGGTTGAACTTCTTGCATGCGCTTCATGCTTTCGGTGCTCTTGTGGGTAAGTGGCCAGAAGAGAATTCGAATCAATAACGTGAGGATAATGATGGCAATACCATATCCGCCTGGTAGGTACTGATTAAAGAGGTTCATGGAGTAAAGAAGTGCTTTCCGAGAGGGTTCCATGAGGATGTTGGTGAAGCTCCAGAATCCAATCGTTTCGAATTCCATTACTTTTTCCATGCTGTTGCCTGCTTGCTTGAGCAGGTCGTATTGTTTGGGGCCAATGTAGAAGGTGTAGGGGAGCTGAACGGTATTGTTCTGTTCGATGGCGGTGGATGTGAAGTTGAGGGTTGCGGCTACGGAGGTGGGCAGAATTCCTTTTTCTGAAAGATCTCGATCCGCGAGAACAGCCATGGTTGCGATAGGTTCGTGGGGACGGAGAATGTGTGTGAAGAATTTATTTTTTGCAGATACCCAGTCTGCAATTTCAAGGCGCATATCTTCGGGAACAGTATCTAATGCAGCGGGGTTACCGCTTTTCTTAAAGAGTTTGTTTAGCTTGCGGCCCCAGTAATTAACGCCGCCTGCAGGGGTATAGGAGTCAACACCCAAAATATGGAGCCCTTGCATGCTGTCGGTTCCGATGGGGTTGGAGATGTAACCTGTATGAATGCGGCGTGCGGGGAGTAAAAGGGCTTGCTTGGATTGATTGATAAAGCGGTCGGTAAATTCAATCTTATAGTTATCTAGTAGGGTGAGTGTTCGTTGAAAATAAATCCCGGAGGGAAGTGTTTTTGAGAGAGTGGCTTTGTTTCTGCTAACTCGATCGAGTTGGAATGTATCGGTTTTTTCAAGTCCGCTGATCCCTAGATAGCTTAGGGCGGGTTGTTTGCGATAGGTGAATTGAACGGGTTTGCTCTCGTCACTGTTCTCATCTGCGTATTCAAACAGGGTTGCTTTTATGATACCTCCACCATGGGAGCTTAGAACAATTTCAAGTTGCTCATTTTTTAGGGTAAGTGTTTTTTCGGGGGCCAGTGCGGTTGTTTTGGAGCTATTTTCGATGGAAAGGGGGACGGGTGCTGCGCTGATGGCGGGGGTTGTAGAGGAGGCGCCAATGGGTGCTTCGGATGCGGGGGCTATTTCTGTTGAGGGTAGCGGGGTTGGTGTGGCATAGCGTGGGGCTACAAAGGTGCGATCAATAAACATCCACGCGGGAATGAGTAGGGCTAGCAAAATAACAATAGTTAAATCTTTTTTATTCATGAGTTCTCTTTATTTTTTAGTTTTTTTGGTGGAGGCACTGGATCCCAGCCGCCCAAATGAAAGGGGTGGCAGGTTCCTATGCGTTTAATTCCGTACCAAAGACCGCGTACGATACCATGTTGTTGAAGGGCTTCAATGCAATAGTTTGAGCAGCTGGGGTGGAATCGACACCGGTTTCCAAGCAGGGGGCTGAGGGTGATTTGATAGAGGCGGATAAATAGAATAAGAATCTTATGCATTAGGTGCCTCTGGGGGAGTGATTGGTGCGGGTTTTTTTTTCGGGTGCTTTTCGAGCAGTTCAGCCTGTGTTAAGAGCGAATGCATTTCGTTTTTAATTTCGTTCCATGTGGCTTGAAGCAGCGATCGTCGTGCAACAAAGATGAGGTCGACATGGCCGTTGAGGTGCGGTCGAATTTGACGATAGGCTTCACGCAGGTGCCGTCGGGCTCGATTTCGTTTATTGGCGCGAAGGTGGACTTTCTTGCTTGAGATGAGACCGAGTCGGAGTGATGCATCGGGCGAATGACGTAGCCAGAGAATCATATACTTACCAACCCATTTTTTTCGTTGTGCAAATGTTTCGCTGAAGGCGGAGGATTGGGTGAGGCGTTGCGATCGTTTGAGGGTATGATTAAGCCCGCTGGCAGGCGGGCTTGAGTCGATTGAAACTTCCGACGACTCCCTTTGACGGGGTTTCGGCATAGAATCAATTATACAGCGGTTAAGCGCTTGCGCCCTTTTTGGCGTCTACGTTTTAAAATGGCACGTCCATCTGCTGTGGACATCCGTTTGCGGAATCCACATTTGCGAGCACGTTTTATCTTCGATGGGTTATATGTTCGTTTCATTGCATTAAATCCTCGTGTTCCGAAAAGCGGTGTAATCTAGCATGATCGGGGGGGATGTCAATGGGTTTTAGTTCGGTTTCGTGTGGCATGTGGTGGTGAGGATTGACCGTTGCAATCAGACCATTTTTTGGTCAAGCTTTAGGGATGGGCAAAAAAAATATAAATTTAAGTGGGGGAATTGATGTGGCAGCTGCGTTGAATCAGGAAAATCAGCGAATTGATGGACGGAAGGCGGATGAGTTGAGATCGGTGAAGGTGACGCCTGATTTTATTACTTCGGCAAAAGGGTCGGTCTTAATTGAGATGGGCCAGACGCGTGTGATTTGTACAGCGAGTGTGGATGAATCGGTGCCGGGTTGGATGCGGTATCAGAATGTGCCGGGTGGTTGGCTGACTGCGGAGTATAGCATGCTTCCGGGTGCCACTCAGGATCGGACGCAGCGGGAATCATCGAAAGGCAAAGTTGGGGGGCGTACGATGGAGATTCAGCGTTTGATTGGTCGATCGTTACGGGCGGTTGTGGATTTGCAGAAGCTTGGTCGACGGCAGATCTATCTTGATTGTGATGTAATTCAGGCGGATGGCGGAACACGGACGGCATCGATTACAGGTGCATTCATTGCGCTTAAGTTGGCCGTTGCGCGGTTGATGAAGGAAGGGCTATTGAAGGAGAGCCCCCTCAAAGAAGAGTTGGCGGCGATCAGTGTAGGAATTCATCAAGGGGTGCCTGTTTTAGATTTATGTTATTTGGAAGATGCGGCGGCAGAAGTGGATGCTAATTTTGTTATGACGTCTTCGGGGCGTATTATCGAGGTTCAGGGAACGGCTGAGGAGGAGCCGTTCACTAAAGATGAACTGATGCAGATGCTTGCCTTAGCTGAGAAGGGAATCGGCGAACTTCTTGAGGTACAAGAAGGGGTTTGTTAACTTTTTCATCACGCTCTCTTTACAGATATATGAAGGTGAAGGAGCGTTAGATTGAAAATAAAAAATGTATTACGCAGTGATCCGTTTTTAAGTACGTTTATTTTGCGGATTGGCCTCGGGTTAGTTCTTTTTCCACATGGGGCGCAAAAAATGTTGGGCTGGTTTGGCGGGCAAGGCTTGCATGGCAGCATGACGTATTTCACAGAGCAGATGGGAATTCCTGTATGGATTGCGTTCTTGGTAATATTGATTGAGTATGCGGGTTCGTTATTGTTGATATTGGGTTTTGCTACTCGTCTGGTGGCGTTGGGTTTGGGTGTGGTTATAGGGGTTGCTGGGTGGATGGTGCATCGTTCTCATGGGTTCTTCATGAATTGGTTTGGGGAGCAGGCGGGCGAAGGTTATGAATATCATATTTTAGTGGTCATGATCGCAATCGCATTAGTTATTCGTGGTGGTGGGTTATTTTCGCTAGATCGCTTGTTGAGCCGACGTTCTTTTACTTGAGAAGATGTGTGTTTGATTACATATTTTCAATTAAAGCTTCGGTGAAGGCGGAGCAGCTGAGTGGAGTTGCATCGTTCATTAACATGGCAAAGTCGGCGGTTACGGTACGGTTTTGCAGCGTGGTATTGATGGCTTGGAGGAGTTGATCAGCGGCTTCGGTCCATCCTAAGTAGCGGAGTAGCATTTCTCCCGATAGAATGAGTGAGCAGGGGTTGACGATATCTTTTCCTGCGATGTCGGGTGCGGTTCCATGTGTGGCTTCAAAGATGGCTTTTCCGTCGCGATAGTTAATGTTGGCTCCAGGTGAAATGCCGATTCCTCCTACACAGGCGGCGAGAGCGTCTGAGACATAATCTCCGTTGAGGTTGAGGGTTGCGATGACATCATATTCTTGGGGCTTGAGTAAAATGTTTTGGAGAAAAGCATCGCAGATACACTCTTTGAGTTCGATTTCTCTTCCCGTATTTGGGTTGGTGAAGGTGTATTTTTTTTCGGTGCCGTGATAGACGGCGCCAAATTCACTTTCGGCGAGTTCAATGCCCCATTTGCGAAATGCGCCTTCGGTAAATTTCATGATATTGCCTTTGTGGACGAGGGTCACGGAGCGGCGATCATTGCGGATTGCATATTCTATTGCGGCACGAATGAGTCGTTGTGATCCTTTGCGTGATACGGGTTTAACGCCAATACCGCATTCGTCTGTGTAGCGGATACGGTCTACTTTCATTTCGTTTTGGAGATAATCGATGATTTTTTTTGCACCAGTAGAGTTGGCTTCCCATTCGATGCCGGCATAGATGTCTTCTGAGTTTTCTCTGAAGACGACCATGTCGACTTTTTCGGGCGTATGAACGGGTGAGGGGACGCCTTTAAACCACGTTACGGGTCGTTGGCATACATAGAGGTCTAATTCTTGGCGGAGGGTGACGTTGAGGGATCGGCGTCCTTGCCCGATGGGTGTGGTGAGGGGTCCTTTGATGGCGATTCGGTAGTGGTTAATGGCGTCGAGAGTTTCTTGTGGAAGCCAGGTGTCTTCGCCGTAGATGCGGGTTGCTTTTTCTCCGGCATAAATTTCCATCCAGTGGATTTGACGCTCACCTTGATAAGTTTTTTGAACGACGTGATCAAGGGTGCGTAGCATCGAGGCGGTAATTTCAGCACCGACACCATCGCCTTCAATAAAGGGAATGATGGGTTGATTCGAAATATCGAGTTTTCCGTATTCAAGGGTTTGAATAGGGGTTCCTTCGGTGGGGTGTTGAATGTGAGATGCGCTCATTTTTACCTTTTTTTGGGGTCACTGAAGATCGGTATCCAAAAGGTTTCTGATGGGGGTGTAAAGTAAATAGCGAAGGGGTTAGTTATATTTGCGCACGACGGCTTTCACAATCCCACCGATGGTGAGGGATTGGTCGGGGCGAATCCGCTTGTAGTTGCTGTTGGCGGGGTCTAGATAGACGCCTTGTCGGTCTTTTCCGAAATATTTCATAGTCCATTCTCCATCTACTTGTGCAATGACGATATCGTTTTTTTTGGGAGCACCTCCTTTTTCGACCAATATGATATCACCGGGTTGAATTCCTGCATCAATCATGGAATCGCCACTTACGGTTAGCAGATAGGTGGCTTCGGGGTTGCGAACAAGATATTGATCTAGGTTGATGGTGTCGATGAGTTCTTCTTCGGCAGGGGAGGGAAAGCCGGCTTGGACGGTTCCGAGTAAGCGACTGCTTCCGGTGATTTTGGAGGTGAGCGTAAGACGTCCGGATCGATTTTGCTCGATATAGCCGAGTTGAATGAGTTTTTGCAGTGGGCCGTAGACGGCATTTTTTGATCGATAGTTGAATAGCTTGGCAAGTTCGGAAAAGGTGGGATTTCGTTTCTCGACGACGTAGAAGGAGCGGAGTTGTTCAATTTTTTCAGATAGGTTAATCGTGCGTGGCATGGCGGACCTCTTTTCTGTGAGAGGATTAAACTGAACGTTTGTTCAGTTTGAAAGCTATTTCTTTTTCGGATTTGTGCGTTTGGCGGTTTTGGGTTTTTGGGCGTGAAGTTGTTGGGTTTGTTTGGAGGAGAGTTGCCAGCGGGGAATCGTTGATTTACTGGTATTGGATTTTTTCTTGTCGGGTCGATGACCGGTTTGGGCGCTGCCTTTGAAGTGTTTGATTTGTTCGCTGTGATAGGGTTGTTCGGTGGAGATCGGAAGTTCGGTGGATAAGGATTGTTCGATATCGATGAGATATTTTTTTTCGGTGGGATCGCAGAAGTGAATCGCTTGACCAGTAGCTCCTGCTCGTGCGGTTCTGCCGATGCGATGCACGAAGGTTTCGGCTTCGGAGGGTAGGTCAAAATTAATGACGCGGCTGATGTGATCTACATGAATACCGCGTGCAGCTAAATCGGTTGAAATTAGGATGGGAACTTCCGCGTTTCGAAATTGTTCGAGTCGTTCTTCGCGGAGGTGTTGGGATTTTTCTCCGTGGAGAACGGCGACGGAAAGACCGGCTCGGTCCATTCGGTCGGTGAGTCGGTCGGCGCCGCGTCGGGTCCGGCAAAAAATCAGGGTGCGTTCTTGGGGATGTTGGTTTAGGACCCATTCGAGGAGGGCAAACTTATTGTTTTTTTCGACGTAGTAGAGTGTGTGGTGAATGGAGGTGGTAAAAGGGTCGTCGGTTTCAAGTTGGAGGGTGATGGGTTTTTGAAGAATGTCTTGAGCAAGTTTTTGTGCTTCGGGGGGCATGGTGGCGGAGAAGAAGAGGGCTTGTCGTTTGGTGGGGAGTGGTTCAAAGAGGGTTCGAATGTCAGGGGCAAAACCTAGATCGAGCATGCGGTCGGCTTCATCGACGACGATATGGTGAGTTTCATCGAGTTTAATGGCTTTTTGGTGAAGCAGATCAATGAGTCTGCCGGGTGTGGCTATGAGTAGGTCGGTTCCGGGGCGGAGGGTTCGGATTTGTTCTGCGGAGGGAACTCCGCCGTGGATGAGACAGGGGGTTAGGTCGATATGGGCGGTAAGCTGTTCTATGGTTTGATGAAGCTGTAGTGCTAGCTCTCGAGTGGGCGATAGAATCAATGCGCGGGTTCTCAATTCACGGGGGCGTTGCCAGTCGGTGATGAGTTGATGCAGTAGAGGCAAAGAGAAGGCGGCGGTTTTACCGGTTCCGGTGGGAGCGGTAGCGATTAAATCATGGCCTTGAAGGATGGGATGGATGGCGGCGGTTTGGATGGCGGTTGGTTTTTGATAGCCCATTTCTTGGATGGCTTGAAGGAGTGAGGGGGCCAGGGGGGATGCATCAAATGTGGTCATGTTTATCAACGTAGCGTGCATTTAAGCTGAGGGCTAGGTAAAAACAAGGGGTTGACGGAGCGACTGTGAGATGACCTAATAGTAGAAGTGTAATGAGGACAAGATGGTGAAAATTTTGGTGGCACGTGTTCCTGAAGAAGGATCTATACTAGAGGGTGATGAGCCTGCATCAATTTTGGCATGGGAATCGGAACGATTTGTGAAGGTGAGCGCCGATATTTCGTATCGGTTTTCGGTGGAACATGTGTCGGAGGAGTTGGTGGTTCGGGGTGAGATGGCATTACCGGTGGATATACAGTGTTCAAGATGTTCTGAATTTTTCTCGACATCGATAGGGGTTTCCGATTTTCTTCGCGCTTATCCGGCTCCGGAAGGAACGGATGAAGTGGATATTACGGAAGACTTGCGTGAAGAGTTGATTCTTCATGTTCCTGCTTTTCCTGTATGCATAGACGCGTGTGTGGGCATGTGTACACAATGCGGGGTTAATTTAAATCAAGTAGCGTGTGATTGTGTTGAAGAAGAAAAGCCCAACCCGTGGTCGGCGTTGGATGGATTAAATTTATAGGTGTAAGGAGAATTACAATGGCAGTCCCAAAGAGAAAAACATCAAAAAGTAAGACGGCAAGTCGTAAGGTTCAGAATATGAAGAAGCCCGTATATCGTGCCTCTACATCGGATTCAGGTGCCCCTGCGTTGCCTCATCGTGTTTGTCCAAGCACCGGTCAGTATAATGGCCGTCAGGTGATATCTGTCGAAGTATCGGACTAAGCTCTGATGCGCATTTCGGTGGATGCAATGGGGGGCGACGATGCACCCCGTGAAATCGTGGCGGGTGCGCTTTTGGCCGCACGTCAGATTAAAGGATTAGAGCGACTTTTCTTAGTGGGAGATCGGTTAGCCATTGAGGCTGAGTTGGCGCAATCTTCAGAACCAGTTCCAGCGTGCGTTGAAATCGTGCATACAACGGAAGTGGTTGGTATGGGCGAGGCTCCTGCGACTGCGATTCGTCGAAAAAAGGATTCATCAATTGCCCGGGCGATTTCGTTGGTGAAAGAGGGCGATGCGGATGCTGTTTTTTCGGCGGGGAATACGGGCGCGGCGGTTGCGGCTTCTACGTTAAAGTTACGCACGTTGGAAGGGGTTTCTCGTCCTGCAATTGCAACGGTGATTCCTACATCTAAAAATCCATATGTTTTATTGGATGCGGGAGCAAACCCGGATAGTACACCAGAAATGTTGCAGCAGTTTGCGGTGATGGGCAGTATTTATTCGCGTGAGATTTTGGGGGTTTCTTCGCCTCGAGTCGGTCTTTTAAGTATTGGTGAAGAGGCGGCTAAGGGGAATGAAACGACGAAGAAGGGATTTGGATTGCTAGAACAAGCGCGTTTGCAGTTTGTGGGTAATGTGGAGAGTCGGGATCTATTTTCGGGCAAGGTGGATGTGGCGGTTTGTGATGGGTTTGTGGGTAATGTGGTGCTGAAAACAACGGAGTCGGTAGCGAGTATGATATCGACGTGGCTAAAAGAGCTTTTCCGAGAAAGCCCGATTCGGATTTTGGGCTATCTTTTATCTCGGGGTGTTTTTCGAGAAGTTCGCCGGAAAACGGATCCGTCGTGTCATGGGGGAGCGCCTCTTTTAGGGGCAAATGGAGTGGTTATTATTGGGCATGGTTCTTCGAATCGAGAGGCGGCTTATAATGGCGTTCGGGTTGCTAGTGAAGCGGTGAGTCATGATGTGAATCATTTGATTGAAGATGCCCTCCGTGAAATCAATGGTGTGGGTAACTCTGGGGATGGTGAATAGAGGATGGCATTAAATCGTACAGTAACTATTCTGGGCACGGGTTCATATGTGCCTGAGAAAGTAGTCACAAATGATGATTTAGCGGTGTTGGTGGATACATCCGATGAGTGGATTTACAGTCGAACGGGCATGAAAGAGCGGCGAATTTGTGCGGCGAATCAGGCGACTTCTGATCTGGGTGCGGAGGCGGCAAAAGCGGCGCTGAAAGATGCGGGTCTTGATGCGGCTGAGATTGATCTGTTGATTGTGGCTACGTTGTCGCCCGATATGTTTTTTCCGAGTACGGCTTGTTTTGTTCAGGACCAGATTGGTGCGAAGAACGCTTTTTGTTATGACTTAGGTGCGGCTTGTTCTGGTTTTTTATATGCATTGGAAAATGCGCGGGCTCAAATTGCGTGTGGTGCGGTTGAGACGGCACTGGTTATTGGTGCTGAGAAGATGAGTTCTTTTTTAGATTGGGAGGACCGATCTACTTGTATTCTTTTTGGCGATGGTGCGGGTGCAGCTATTTTGCAGGCGCGTGATCGGGGTCGTGGTTTAATGCCTGCGGTGATGGGTTCGGATGGTGCGCTTGCGGATTTATTGTGGACTCCGGGAGGGGGAAGTCGAAATCCTATTTCTCATGAGATGGTGAATCGGAAAGAGCATTTTATTCAGATGCAGGGTCGAGATGTTTTTAAGCATGCAGTTACGCGAATGGGCGATGCGGTGATGGCGACGTTAGAAAAAAATGAGATTGCTGTCGATGAGGTGGCTTGTTTTATACCGCATCAGGCGAATATTCGAATCATTGATGCGATTGCCAAGCGCTTGGATGTGGAAGATCGAATGTTTTCGAATGTGGAGAAGTATGCAAACACGTCGTCTGCTGCGTTGGCGATTGCTTTGGATGAGGCGGCGCACGAGGGGGTTCTGAAGTCTGGTGATTTGGCGGTGCTTACGGTTTTTGGCAGTGGATTTACGTGGGGGGCGAGCGTGTTAGAGTGGGGAGAAAATCAATGAAGGCAATGCTTTTTCCGGGACAGGGTTCGCAAATAGTGGGAATGGGTCGTGATTTGGCGGATGCGTTTCCGGTGTGTAAAACACTGTTTGAGACGGCGAATGAGGTGGTTGGATATGATTTAAGCTCTATCTGTTTTGATGGTCCACAAGAGGAGTTAAATCTTTCGCATCATGCTCAGTTAGGTATTTTTGTTTCGAGTGTGGCGGCGTACAAGGCCATGGATGAAAGCGGACAAGTTGGTTGCGTGGATTATTTGGCGGGTCATAGTTTGGGTGAGTGGACGGCGTTGCATTTAGCGGGTGTGGTTGGATTTGAGGATACGTTGCGGATATTGCAAGCCCGGGGTTCATTTATGCAAGCGGCTTGTGAAGATGCTCCGGGTGCGATGTTGGCGGTGATGAATGTGAGCGGTGACCAGCTGATCGAGATTGCGGCAGAGGCAGGATGTTTTGTTGCGAATTTTAATTCGCTATCGCAGACGGTTCTTTCGGGTCGGGTCGAGATGATTGAAAAAGCAGAAGCATTGGCCAAAGAGGCGGGTGCGAAGCGAACGGTTCGTTTGCCCGTTGCGGGTGCTTTTCACTCTCCACTGATGGCATCGGCGGCTGAAAAGATGGATTCGTTTCTTTCTTCGATTGTTTTTCAAAAGCCGCATACGCCGGTTGTTTCAAATGTTACGGGTTGTGTGCATGAGTTTGAACATGTGCAAGCTCGGATGGTGGAGCAGATTGTTTCGTCGGTTCGATGGGTCGCTTGTGTCGAGTTTTTAGTGAGTGCGGGTGTGCAGCATAGTGTGGAATGTGGACCGGGCAAGGTGCTTGCTGGTTTAATAAAGCGTATTGACAAGAATCTGGCAGTTCGTAACATCGGACAATTGGGTGATTTAGATGGATGAGAGGGCGGGGATGTTTGATTTAAGTTCAAAATGTGCGGTCGTAACAGGAGCTGCTCGTGGTTTGGGGCAAGCCATTGCGGTCAAGCTGGCGGAAGCAGGTGCAGACGTTGCTTTATGTGATCTGCAGTCGGATTGGTTAGATGAGACGGCTGGAAAAGTTAGAGACATGGGTCGACGGGCTGAGGTTTACAGTGTGAATGTGGCGGATGCGGATAGTGTGACTGCGGGTGTGAAGGCGATTGAAGCAGATTTTGGTAAAATCGATGTGTTGGTGAATAATGCGGGAATTACCAAAGATGGATTGTTGATGCGCATGAGCGAAGCGGATTGGGATGCGGTTTTAGATGTGAATTTGAAGGGTGTATTCCTTTGCACTAAAGCGGTGATGCGGGGCATGATGAAACAGCGTTCGGGGGCTATTGTGAATATCGCGTCCGTGATCGGGTTGATGGGAAACGCAGGACAAGCAAATTATGCGGCTTCAAAGGGTGGTGTGATATCATTTAGTAAGACGGTGGCTAAAGAGTTGGCTTCTCGTAATGTCCGTTGTAATGCGGTGGCGCCTGGCTTTATTCGAACGGCTATGACCAATGCGTTGGAAGAAGATGTTCAAGCGAAAATGAAAGAGTTAATTCCGCTCTCACGATTTGGTGAGCCGGAAGATGTTGCGAATGTAGTTCTGTTCTTGGCGAGTGATACTTCTGGTTATGTTACTGGACAAGTGCTCTCGACATGTGGCGGGATGGTTATGTAGATTTAGAGAGATTTAATTCTAAAGGAGATCGAACTATGGCAGTCGAAGATAAGGTTAAAGATATCATTATTGAACAATTGGGCGTAGACGCCGAAAAAGTGAAGCCGGAGGCTTCGTTTATTGAAGATCTAGGAGCGGACTCGCTCGATACCGTTGAATTGGTTATGGCATTCGAAGAAGAATTTGGTGCTGAAATTCCCGATGAAGATGCTGAAAAATTAACATCAGTTGGTGGCGTAGTGGCCTATCTGAAAGAGAAGGGTATGGAATAAATCTTTCTGCTTCAGAAAAAAGCCGGATCGACTGCGTATGTGGGCGACCGGCTATTTTTATTTGGCAATATGTTTTTTAGGAGATGAAAATGCGCGGACGCGAGGTAGTCATTACAGGTATGGGCGTTGTTTCGCCTATTGCGAATGAGTTAAACCTTTTTTGGGAAGGGTTGAAGGCAGGTCAATCTGGAATTGCGCGGGTAGAGAGCATGGAGGATATTGATCAATATCCGGTTCAAATTGCTGGTGAAGTTCGTGATCTTGAAGTTGAAAAATATGTGGAAGCCAAAGAGGCGCGAAAAATGGATCCCTATACGGTATATGGGATGGCGGCGGCTTCGATGGCGGTGGAAGATGCTAAATTACACCAAGGAACGTTCGATCCGGAACGGGCTGGTGTGTTGGTAAGCTCAGGTATTGGCGGTATGCAGTTATTGCAAACTCAGCACAAGCGAGCGTTGGAAGGAGGGCCTAAACGGGTTTCTCCTCAATTGATCCCGCAAATGATCACGAATATTCTTTCGGGTTATATTTCGATTAAATATGGTTTTAAGGGACCTAATTTCTGTATTACGAGTGCCTGTGCGTCAGGAACGCATTCGATCGGTGAGGCGGCTCGCATGATTACTTATGGGGATGCAGATGTGATGCTAGCAGGAGGCTCTGAGGCTTCTATTGAATTGCTCGGGGTGGCTGGATTTGCGGCATTGCGTGCTACGAGTCGCCGTAACGATGATCCCGAAGGCGCATCGCGCCCCTTTGATAAGGATCGCGATGGATTTGTTATGTCTGAGGGCGCAGGGGTGCTTGTTTTAGAGAGCCGCGAGCATGCAGAAGCTCGTGGGGCAACGATTTATTGTACGGTGGCGGGCTATGGTCGTACTGGGGATGCCTTTCATATAACGGCGCCTGATACTTCTGCTGAACAATCTGCTCGAGGAATGGCATTGGCGATTGAAGATGCGGGTTTGCAACCGGCGGATATTGACTATATTAATGCGCATGGAACGTCCACTCCCTATAATGACAAGGGAGAGACGAAGGCAATTAAGCGTGTTTTTGGTGATCGAGCGTATGACTTGGCGGTTAGTTCGAGTAAATCGATGACGGGGCATATGTTGGGCGCAACGGGTGCCGTTGAGTCGATTGTATGTGCGCTTTCGATTCGAGATAGCATTGTTCCGCCGACTATTAATTATACGACACCGGATCCAGATTGTGATTTAGATTATGTTCCGAATACGGTGCGTTCAATGGAAGTGAAGGCTGCCTTAAATAATTCACTTGGTTTTGGTGGTCATAATACCACGCTCTGTTTTACGCGGACGGTGTAAACGGCGATGGATTCTGCTGAGGGCAGTTTGTGATGCTCGGAATTGCGGAATTATTGATCGCAGGGCTTTTAGTCGCGTATCTGTTTCGCCGGTTGCGTTTGCCTGGTTTGTTGGGAATGCTGCTGGTTGGGTTGGTAGTAAGTCCGCATGCACTTGGATGGGTATCGCCTGCATTTCTTGATAGTTCGGATGCTTTTCGGGTTTTGGCGTTGGTGGTTATTCTTTTGCGTGCAGGATTACAGATTCGGCGGTCGGCGTTGAAACAAGTGGGCAAATCGGCTATTCTATTGGCGTTTGTTCCGGGATTATGTGAGGCGTTTGCGATCACTTTTTTAGCGCCTTTATGGATGCCTTTAACCTATCTGGAGGCGGCATTACTGGGTTTCATTCTTGCGGCGGTTTCACCGGCTGTGATTGTTCCGATGATGATTGATTATCAGTCGCGTGGATTGGGTATGAAAAAAGGCATTCCGACGATGGTTTTGGCGGCGAGCGCGATTGATGATGCCGTAGCGATTTTAATCTTCTCAATTTTATTGGGGGTCTATCTTAACGGGCAAGATTTATTTTCAGGTGTGGTAGTTGGGCTGCCGATCTCTTTGATGGGGGGGGTGGCGATCGGGGTCGGTGTGGGTTATCTGCTGATTCAGCTTTTTGTCAATTTCCGGGTTCGGGCAACTCAGCAGATGCTTTTGCTGATGGCACTTGCGGTTATTTTGATTCAACTTGAGCATACATTTCTCCACTTCTCTCCTTTTATTGCGATTGTTTCGATGGGATTTGTAGTTCTCGAAAAGCAAGAGAGTATGGCCGATGTTTTGTCGGATAAATTGAGCCATGTATGGACATTTGCATCGGTGCTTTTGTTTGTAACGATTGGTGCTCAAGTCAATGTGCATTTGGCATGGAGTGCAGGATGGCCTGCTTTCGTGCTGATTGTGTGTGGATTATTGGTACGCAGTGCTGTGGTTTTGTTGACGTTGGCAAACAGTGTGCTCTCTATGCGCGAGCGCTATTTCGTTGTGGTTTCTTTTTGGCCAAAAGCGACTGTTCAGGCGGCGATGGGAGCCGTTCCTTTAACCATGATGGCTGGATTGGGAATGAATACGTTGCCAGGCGAGTGGATCTTGGCGGTGTCGGTTTTGAGTATCTTGATTACAGCTCCTTTGGGAGCGATTGCGGTTGCATTTAGTGCAGACCGATGTTTGAAGTGTTATGAGTAGCATTTTTAACGAATAAGCCTTGAATAAATACGCAATGAACAAGATACTTTAAACCTTAACTGCTGTGTTTCATCAAGAACTTGTAGGTTGTTCTGGGTGGGGTATATGTGGTGATAGGGAGTGTGTTTGAGATGGGTATTAGAGGTGCTAAGATAGTTCTTATTTCTGGTTTAATCATGGCGCAGGGGGTCATTGTTTCTTCTGTTTACGGACAGGATGTTAAATCAGCAGGGATTTCAGAATTATTTTCTTCTGCAAATATGGCGTTACAGCAGGGGAATTATCAGGCTGCTATACCCATTCTTGAGGAAGTGGTGGAGCGGACGTCGGGGATTGATCAGGAGCAGGGACGGCAAACGTGTCAGACCTGTCGATTTCAGCTTACAAGAGCCTTTTTTCAAATTGGTGCGCCAGCAGATGCACTACCCGTTATTGAGGCGTATCTAGAAAACGAACCACGAGATCAAGAAGCACTGATGTTGCGGATGCAGGCACAGGCATATTTTGATGTGCAAGAGTGGAAAAAGGTAGAGACATCTGCACAGCAGTTGTTGAATATCCCTAAACTTTCTGAAGAGGATGAGTACAATGGAAACCTTTTATTGGGTCAGGCGTTGTTTCGTCAGGAAAAGTGGTTGGAAAGTATTGAGTCTCTTGCGTATGCGGGTCAGGAGTCGCCGGATGAGCGGACGAAGAATTTATGCAATATCATGCAGGTGCGTGCGTTGGTGGAGGCGGAAAGTTGGTCAAAACTTTTTGGTTTAATCCCTCGGTTATATCGTACCGATGCTAAATATGACATTACGTTGAACCTAACGTTAATGCGGGCAGGAAAAGCGCGGTATGAAGATGAGGACTATTTAAATTCTCTATTGCTGTATCGGATGGTTCTTCCGCGAGATGTATTATTGGGCTATACCGATTCTAAGATTGATCGGCTTCAGAAAAAATTAAATTCAGATAAGCGGATCGGAATTATTGAAACGGAGGTCCAAAAACGCCAAGCAGAGATTGATGGTTTAGCTTCCTCAAAACAGGTATTGGTTGAATTGCCTGCCTACGAGGATGAAGTGACATTCCGGATTGGACAAATTTATGCCGAAATTAAGCGTTTTTGGGAAGGATTTGTTCTTTTTGATAAACTTTATCAGCAAGATCGAACCAGTGAAATTGGCGAAGCTGCGATGCTACAGTCGGTTCTTGTTTTGTATGATGTGAAAGAAATCAAACGGGCTGAAGAGCGTATTTTAACGTATTTAAGCGAACAGCCGGACGGACAATATGCTCGTACACTGCTTTCTCTGATGATGCGTGATAATCTTGTGAAGCAAGAATTTGCAGATGTGGTTCGTCTGAAAGATAGCATGGATTTAATCCCTGAATCTTCCAATATTGATGAGCGGGCTTTACAGGCAGATCTCCATTATATGATGGCATTTGGTCAATTCCAGAGTCGGAATTATGCTGGAGCAGAAGTTGAATTTGGGATGATATTGGCGGAATATCAAAACAGCATTCATTTTAATGATGCGCGTTATTATCGGGGGATGACTCGAATGCTTCAGGCACGTTATGCGGAAGCACTTGAAGACTTTGTAACCTATCGGGATCAAAATGGTTCGGGTGAGCATGCGGCGGCGGCACTTTTTCGTTCAGGTGTGTGTCGGTTTGGTCTTGAGGAAATCGGAGAAGCGGAAGCGTTATTTTCGGAATTTATATCCACCTATACTGGAGATGTTTTAATTTCAGAAGCATATAGCATGCGCGGAGATATTGAAGCGTCGAAGGAGAGCACCCCGGAGGATCCGAATCCATTGGATCGGGCGCTTTCTGATTATCGAAATGGGATTGATACGGCGACGGCTCCTCTTCAATCCTCATATGCAGCGTTCCAGGCGGCGAAGGTATATAAACTGGAGGAGCGGTGGGAAGAAATCATTGAGTTGATGAACTATTACCTAGATCGATGGGAAGAACTTGCCAATGTCGCTGAATCTACCTTCTGGATTGGACAAGCTCAGACGGAGCTCGGGCAGTTAGATGAAGCAGTGAATGCGTATGTTGATACGATCGAACGCTTTGGAAATGATTTACTTCAAGAGGGTGTTGATAAAATCATATTGGAGTTAAAGAGAGTCGCAAATGAGTCGATGAGCGAGGAAGATCAGGCCTTTTTGGCAGACCGTATAGGCTTCTTAAGCGAAGATGTGATGGAGGGACAAGCGGTTTTACAAGTACGTTTGCGAGCCTTGGAAGCGATGCTGAGTGGAACGGAAGACATATTTGGGCAATCGCTGATTGCAGATGAAGTTGCTTTAACAGATTTATCCCCCGTGAGTCTAGGTATTCTTGCAGATGTGCTTGTGAACGCGGCACCGGATCGCGTGGATGAAGTTGCGACTTATTTTATCGCCTCGTATGAAGATTCGGAGTTGCTTTGGAAGGCGCATCGGGCGCAGGCTGAGTTGCTTTATCAAGAGGAGCGGTTGGATGAACTGCTTGATGTCATTGAAGAAGCTCAAAGCTTATTCGGAGCAGATGAATATATGGATTGGGCTCAAATTATGAAAGCGGAAGCGCAATTTTCAATGAAGGATTATGAAGGAGCCGAAGAGTCGTATAATATGGTTCTTGGTGTGGCTGAATGGCGTGGAGCTACGTATGCAAGAGCGATGATTGGGATGGGAAATTGTCGAATGGAAAAAAATGATTTGGATGCGGCTCATTCATTTTTCCAGCGAGTATATCTGCTCTTTAAAGGGTATGACGATGGATTATGGGCGGCGCAGGGCTATATCGCGGCGGCAGAAACGTTGGAGTCGTTAGGACGTCTGGAAGAGGCGGAAAATACGTTGCTCTCTATGATGGAAGATTCATACACACAGAATCATCCGCTTGTGGAAGAAGCTCAACAACTATTGAAGCGCTTGTAGGAGAATTTGAATGAAAAAAGGGGTTTTATATTTTTTGATAGTGGCAATGGGATTGACAGGATCCATTCAGGCCGCTCCTTTGAACGTGGAGTTGATCATGTCTGGGGGAAGAGCGTGGAAAGGGCAATTAATTAAGCGAGACGGAGATTGGGTTGAATTTTCAACGGGTGTTTCTGCACGGCCGATTCGATTGGGTGCAAGTACCATTGAGCGAATTAATTATAACGTAAAAATCAATTTGGAACAGTTACTTCAACTGAAAGAAGATCGTGAATTTAATAGACTGATTTCAAACTTAAATCAGGTGCTTGCACCTTTTAAATCGTATCAGGACATCCCTTCCAATTTAACGCGATATCGTGCTTTGTTGATGGAGCTATATTTTTTAACGGAAGAGTATGATCAAGCATTAGCCTATGCGACGCAATTGGTATCCGATGGTGGAGATGATGTGGCATTGGTTGAGAATGCGCAGACCTTTCAAGCACTGTCTCTTATTGAGAGTGGTCGGTCTGATGAGGCAGAGGTGTTGATGGATCAATTAGGTTGGTTGGGGGAGTTGCGAGAAGACTCGAATCCCAAGCAACTCTATTTAGGCGCCAAGTTGATGAGCGTTAAAGAAAAATATAATCAAGCCATGGAGTTGATTGCGTATGTAATTGCATTTAATTCGCAGGATACAGAATGGATGCAGCCGGCGGAGTTGCTTTGCGCAGAAATTTATATGGAATTGGGAATGCTTGATTCAGCAGAAGAAGTGATTCGACAGATTTCATTGCTCTATCCCAATACAGCAGAGTACGATGCCTCTCTCATTTTAAAAGAGAAGTTGGTAGAGTTGCGTGCGATTGAGGCACTTGAAACCGATAGTTAATTTAACAACGACAGGAGAACAAAAAATGAAAAATAGGAAAAAACAAATGGGCCTGATCCTTTTGATGCTAGTGGTTACCACATCGGCTTTTGCGCAAGCAGAGGGAGGTATTACAGAGGAAAAAACAACTTTATGGCAAATGATTTTGCAAGGTGGCTGGGCGATGATTCCATTGGGATTAATGTCAACGGCTATGGTGTATTTTATCGTTCAAAACGCATTGGCGCTTCGTGAAAAGGTACTTTTACGTCCGGATTTATTGCCTGAATTTATTGCGTTAATGAAGAATAAGAAAATTATCGAGGCCCATTCGAAGTGTAAAGAGAATGAAACGTTATTTACCTATGTGTTTCAGGCGGGACTCGAACGGTGTTCTACAACGCGTGAAATTAACTTTGGTAAAGTGAAAGAAGCGATCGATGAAGCGAGCACGGAAGAGATAACGAGCTATATGAAGCCGATCGATTATCTGTCGATTATTGGTGCTACAGCGCCGATGTTAGGACTGTTGGGAACCGTTTCAGGTATGATTAAAGCGTTTCAAACGATTGGTTCTCAGGGCATGGGTAAACCAGAAGTATTAGCCGGTAATATTGGTGAGGCATTGGTTACTACCGCGACTGGGTTGATTATTGCCATTCCTGCGATGCTCTTCTATTACTACTTCCGGAATAGCTTTATTAAAACGACCGCTTCTTTAGGCCGTAACATTGGGGGCCTTTTGGATACGTTGGAAACAGGTGAATTGCCGCTTGGGTTTGCGGAACATTCTGAGTAACTGAAGCAGTATGCTCCTGAGAGAGGTATAGCATGAAACTGAAATTACCAGCTCGCGAAGATGCTGCGGTAGATATGGCTCCGATGATTGACCTTGTTTTCCTGTTGTTGATCTTCTTTATGGTTGCATCGGTGGTTACAGAGCTGGAAAAAGTGGAAGTGGAAATCCCCGAATCAAATTATGCAAAAGTACCGGAAGATACGAAGGGTCGTATGATGCTTTCGGTTGATGCAAATAATGTGATTTATGTAGGAACACTAGCTGTTACCATTCAGGAATTGAAGACTTTGGTGGAGTCTGAGTTGGATGTGAATCCGGATTTGCGAGTCTTAATTCGTGCGGATCAAGTAGTGGAATATAAAACTTGTAAAGAGATTATGATTGCTTGTGGTGAAGTGGGTGCAACCGACCTTATCTATGCAACATTTGAGGAATAAAGATGAAGCTAATCGATGAAATGATTAACAAAAAAGCGGAGTTACAAATTGCTCCTTTGATCGATGTCGTTTTCCTGCTTTTGATTTATTTCATGGTCACGGCTTCTTTGATTAAGAAGGAAGCGGATTTAGGTTTTATGTTGCCTGCGAAGGTGGATGTTCCAGAATCTTTAGATATACCGATTGAGGTCTTAATCGAAGTCTCAGAATTAGGTGATATTTTAATTGAAGGAATGGTGTTTGGAAAAGACGAGAGCAATTTAGACGATTTAATTGGGCAGTTGTTATCGTTGAAAGAGGCAGCAGATTCTTCGGGCAGTGAGTTGATTGTGAATATTCTTCCGGCGGATAAAGCACTCCATGGGCGCATTATTAATGTGATGGATGCGTGTGCAGCTGCGAATGTGAAAAATATGTCTTTCAGTATGACGATGTAGTCAAAGCGCACGTTGCTTTTCTCACAGATCATCGGTCTATATTGATATTTATTTTTCTTACAATACGATTGTTTGTGTTTTTAATCCTGCACGTGCGGCTGATTCTTGATCACATAGAACTGCCACGCGCGGATTACGAAATGCAGCATCTAAGATTTCTCCGAACTGATTAAAATGCTGTTGTGTGGTTGAAAGGACTTCGTCGCGTAATTGTTGACGTTTAGTGTCCGTGTAACCAACTAGTCTACGCTTAGCATTAGTGAATGATTTTGAATCAGGCAGCATGTAGGCATCTAACTGACCAATGGCTCCGATTAATGATCGGGTAAGTTCGGCTTCATCTAATTTTAGATCTTTTAGGAACTGCCCGGTCTGTTGATATATTTTGATTGAGTCTTCTAAGTTAGGATCGCGATAGGATGCAAATGTAAATGTTCCTACTCGTTGATCAAATGCACACATACCGCCATAAGCACCCCCTTGAACTCTGATTTTTTCCCAAAGCCATGCTGTTTGTAAATAGCGACTTATTACGAGTGCGGATCCATGCATTTGATAGTTTTGCTCATATAAATTAGCGGCTGCTCCAACAAAATTAATTCGACTTGGAACAATGAGGGCTTCGGAAACTGGATAGGTCTGTTTACTGAGTTGGATGGGGTGATTTGAGCATATTGGAAGCGTGGATACAAATTGCTCAACCTGAGGCGTTACCTTTTTTAACGCGGAGCTTTCAGCAGTGAGATTAACTAAGATGCCGTTTTGTGATATAATTTTCTGATGAATGGTTTGAATTTTCTGACGAATGGTTAACCAGTCGGTATCAATACGTTCAAGAAGATCTCGTGCAAAGAAGAGGGCATCAATACCCCCTATTTTTTCATTCAGGGTATATGCTGCATGATCGGTTGCTTTGAGTCGCGTTATCACGGCCGAGTGTCCTCTCGGAATGATGGAGCTTTCGATATCAGATTTGTGTTCGAGGACTATTTGTTTAAATCGGTCGGGGTCATCAAATGTAGGGTAAAGAAAGATCTCTTTAAAAAGGTGAAGGAGGTCATCAACTCGAGGAAGCATACATTTTCCACGAAAGAAAAAGTGATGAACGCTATGGGAATCTTCTTCATGTGGGGAGATGAAAGGTGTGCCATAGATGCCGCCGGTTGTAATCGCAATGCGTTGTGATAAATCAGTGTAGGTTTTATTTTTGGTTCCCATTTCAAGGTAGAGGTTGCCGAGTAGAGATACATATGGGATTTCATCTTCTTCTAGTGTATTTAGGTTAAGTCCTAGATCCATATATAGAATGCCATTGGTGAATAGAGGGTGTTGGAGAATGGTGGCTTCTTGATGGGGTTGTTCTTGGCAATCAATGGGTTTGATTTGGGGTTCGAGATCTTTTCGATTGAGTAGAGGCAACGATGCAATTGCTTCGGTTGAATCTGGGGTTTCTTGAAGCTGCATGAGGGATACAGTTTGCTGTTGAATTTTTTTGAGTTCGGTTAAACTCATTCTTTCTTTAATGGTGGCAAGACGCTTTTTTTCAGCGGTTTCTATTTCGGCAGCGAGACCGGGATCTGGGTGAAGGGTTACGGTCGAACGATGAGTGTTTTTGATAAAATATGTTTGGAGCATGGCTTCAAAAAATCTGGGTTGTTGAGCCTGTTGTTTCAGTTGTTGTAAGGGTTTTTCGAAAGCAATGAGTTCGAGAGGATCGGCGCCATAGACCCATCCATTAAGTGATTTTAACCAGAGGGCAAGTCCGCGTGGAAATCCGCCTGAGTTGTTTTCACGTAGTTCAAATTCGAAACTATTCAAGGCGGCATGAATGTCTTGCTCAGAGATACCATTGGTTGCGAGCGTTTGAAGCGTATCAAAAATGAGGGCTTCTGCTTTTTCTAGTTGTTTTTTCTCAACACCTTTTAAACCAACACAAAAGCACATTTGCTTTAGATGAGTTTCAAGACCCCCGCCTGTTAAATCTTCCCCTAATCCCGATTCAATAAGGGCTTTTCTTAGTGGAGAGGCAGGAGTGCCTAGAAGAATATGATCAAGCAAGGTAAAGCTAAAGACTGTTTCTGCTGTGGTAGGAGTGGGAAGAACCCAGTTGATCGTGAACATGGGTGTTGGGTTGGGCTCACTTTCAGAAACGGCATAGGGACGGCTAATTCGAGTGGGTTCGGAAAATGGTTTTTGTAGGTCTACAGCCGAATTGGGTTTTATCTTTGAATAGCTATCCAAGTATTCCGCTAAAAGACGAAAGCGGTCTTCTTCAGGATCGTCTCCGTAAAATACAATGCATGCATTGCTTGGATGATAGAAATTAGAATGAAATTCTTTAAATGCTTCATAGGTGAGTTGAGGAATGATTTCCGGTTTGCCTCCTGAATCTAATCCGTAGGTCGTATTTGGAAAAAGTGATTGTTGCGAGGTTTCCATGAGAACTGACTCTGAAGAGGAGTAAACTCCTTTCATTTCATTATAGACCACACCTTTATATTCTAAAGGCTGATCGATCTCTTCTAGATGATAGTGCCATCCTTCTTGCATAAAGAAATCACGGGTAATGCGAGGTTTAAAGACGGCATCCAAGTAGACTCCTACGAGGTTGTGGAAATCCTGGAGGTTTTGACTGGCAACGGGATAGCAAGTTTTATCGGGATAGGTGAATGCGTTCAGGAAGGTTTGTAGGGATCCTTTCAGAAGTTGGACAAAGGGGTCTTTGACGGGATATTTCTCAGATCCACACAGAACGGTGTGTTCTAAGATATGTGCCACTCCAGTGGAATCTTGCGGAGGGGTTCGAAAGGCAATACCAAAACATTTATTTTCGTCTTGATTGGAGAGGAATAAAATCTCAGCTCCCGTGTCCTCGTGTATATATATTTTGGCTTCGGTATCGAGCTCTTGAATATGCGTTTGTTGAATGAGTGAAAATGAGTTCATAGGTTGCTTTCGATTTTATTTAAATTGTTCGTTACTGGATCCGATGGGTTTCAAAGAGATGATGATAAATCTAAATCGGTCCAAATTTCAACTTGTGGATGATTGAATAGAACGTTTCCGGCAATCAGGCTTTTGGGGTTCTTTTTGAGTGTCGTGAGGATATCTCGTTTACTTTCTCCGGTGGCTAAAAGAATGATGCGGTGGCAACAGTGAATGAAAGAGGCGCTTACGCTCACGCCATCCATGCCATCAGGCCGTTTGGTGTAGAGCGTAGTTTCGGCTGATCTTGCTTTTGCATCCGATTGATTAAAAATGCCCGCAGTGTGTCCATCGGCTCCTATGCCAAGCAGGCCGAGGTCGGGTTGAGAAAGTTTGTCTAGTTCTCTAGAAAATTTTAGGGATGCTTCTGCAGGTGTACAGGCGGTATCGACAGCAATAAATTGAGCTGTGCCGTTGAGCGCGTGTAGCATGGGTTTGAGGTTGTATGCATTATTTTTATCGGAGTCAGCGGGAACACATCGTTCGTCACTGAGAAAGAGTCGACAATCGGGATGGATATCGAAAGCTTGTTGAGCTAATTGGTTGTAGATTTGGTAGGGCGTGGAGCCACCACTCAGCATGAGAGTTCCAGCTTTGCTTAGGTGGTTGCGTAAAACATCACTCATCTGGCTGCCTATTTCTTCGGATGATTGAAAGAATCTAAATTGCATTATATTTGAGCTCCAGATGATTAAATAATTGAGTCCTCTATACATAGGGGGTTCAATTCTTAATTGCAATCATGGAGCGTTAAAGAGCGCGGTTTCAATCTTCAGACAAATTTAATTTTTCTTGGGAATTAATCCATTCTTGTAAAACTCGTTGACAGTAATTACTGACGGAGAGATACATCGAATTGGATCTTTCATTTAACTCATCTACGATTTTTGCATCCATCTTTACGCAAATAATCTTGTTCGTACTATCTAAGTGATCACTCATGCTGCACCTTCATGGTTAATAACTAAAATAGTTAAAGATATTTTAAATTTACTCAATAAATATGTTAAGAAATTTATTTCAATGAAATGGATTCATAGATGGTTTCTTTTCGCATTAAGCCGTTGACTCTGTAATGGGTTGAGGCTAATAAACACGGTTCTGCACCCGTGGTGAAATTGGTAGACACGCAAGATTCAGGTTCTTGTGCCAGCAATGGCGTGATGGTTCGACTCCATTCGGGTGCACCACTTTACGGTTTCGTTGGGATCTTGCTTATTTTCTCTCTGTGAAAACCGTTTCGACCGGCTTAAAAAAAGAGTACATTCGCGCGCTTCAATATAGGGAGGTATGTATGGATGTCGCTGAGATTAATGAGAGTTGGTTTGATGAACAGGCCCAAGCAGAGTCGTTAGATCGGGATCTATGCCATACGGTTTTATCTGCCTTAGCGGATGCGGGTCGCGTGAGTGATGCATTGAGTGGCGGGCAACAACTCTTGGAACAATATACAGAGCAGAGTCGATTGGATGATGCGATTTGTGTGTTGAGTTGGTTGGCGGAGCATTCGGGTTCACAAGAGGATGTTATTGATCGTCTTAAAAAAATATTTGGTCGTGATAAAAATGCGATGAAGCTGATTGAACCAGCAGGATTTGGTTCATCTAAACCATTGGCAAGTTGTTTTGAGCGATTGGTTTATCTGCGGAGTCTAAAAGAAGGAGCTCTTTGTTATCATACTACATGGGGCTTTGGCGTCGTTGAAGAGATTGATTATTTTTATGCTGAACTGGAAATTAATTTTGAGCAAAAGGGAGATCATACCTTAGCATTTTCTTATGCAGCGGAATCGCTAGAGTTATTGGATGAGCATCATATTCTTGTACTTCGGCATCGGGATCCTGATGGATTGCAGGAGCAGATTAAAAAACAACCCGGTGAGGTCATCCGGTTGGCACTACAAAGTTATGGGAATATGAGTGTGGCACTTTTAATGGAGCGATTGGTGCCATCGATTGTTCCGGAAAGTGGTTGGAAACGATTTTGGGATGGAGCACGTAAAGCGTTAAAAGAGGATGCTTCTATTGAGATTCCGCGGAAACGTAGTGAGTTGATCGAATTGCGTGATGGTATGGCGTATGACGATACTTGGTTTGTGAAATTAGCTGAGGAGCGAGATATCACAAAGCTGTTTGAGCGCTTTAAAGAGGTGATTGAGCGAGGATTGGATACGACCACTGAAACAGCCCAGCAGGTATTGAGCGAGCGGTTGGCGTTTGTGATAGGGGGAGCACCGAATGCGAAACCGGAGTGGAAAGCAGAAGGGTTCATCTATGCTCGTTTGCTTGATGTTGAACCGGTGGGGCTGGATGTGGATGCCATTTTGCATGCACTCATTGAATCTGATTTGGGCGGTATGTTAGATCAGTTGCCGAGTCGTCAGCTTGAAACTTTGTTGGCGATTTTATTTGAGAACGATAAAGAGGCTTTGGTGTTGCGGTTGAAGCGAGTGGTTCCGAAGGTGAGTCATCCAGTATTTAATGAGATTATGGCTGCTTTCTGTCGTCATGGGGTAGAAGAGGTTGCAAAAGAGATTATGGCCGCCGCGTTGGGTCGGCGAAAGGCAAGTGCCCCGATGTTATTGTGGTGTCAGCGTTCAGAAAAAAAGGTTCGGGAGTGGAATTTAATCTCGAAAAGCGATTTAGCTTTCCGGATTCAAGAAGTTTTGGAAAAAGAGTTATCGGGAGCGCTATTGCGAGCTCAGAATCAGTTGCGTGAAAAATTCCAACAGCAAGAGTGGTTGCATGATGTGATGGATGAGATGAGCGAGCAGCAACGCCGTGATTTTATGCGTCGGATTAATGAAGGGCAGGGTTGGGAAGTCTTGGACCGTAAATCGGTATTGGCAAAAGTATTGCGAAAATATCCCGAACTGCAAGATATTGTGACGCCTGCAGGTTCGGCTGCGCCGAAGAGGGAAGTGCCTTTAACATCATCGCGTTCGTATCGGGAACGTCAGGCTCAGCTGGAAAAATTGATGAAAGTGGATATTCCTGAAAACTCAAAAGAAATTGAAGTGGCTCGGAGCTATGGAGATTTACGCGAAAATGCTGAATTTAAATATGCGAAAGAGCGTCAGGGATTGTTGATGGCTCAAGGGTCTCAGTTGGCTGAAGATTTAGAAAAGGTGAAGCCGAGTGATTTCGAAGATATTCCATCAGCTGTTGTGGCCATCGGAACCGGTGTTACATTGCAAAAAGAGGATGGAGAGGAGATCACCTATTTCATTTTGGGTGCCTGGGATCAGGATGATGATCTTCATATTTTATCTTCTGAAACGCGTTTGGCAAAAGCTCTGTTGGGGGCTAAGAGTGGAGCCTCGATTGAGGTACCAGAAGGGCAGGTGCTTTTGAAAGAGGTTCTGCCACTTTCCGCTGATATAAAAGCCTGGATTCGTGCTTAAGAAGAGCGGTATGATTTATTTTATGCCAGGTTGAGGTGGATGAACTGGTCGGAGTAAAAAATGCCAAAGGTAGAAGAACAAGGGCGGGTACGGGCGCATCGCTGGCGCGATAGTATCTTTGTTCAGCTGGTTATAAGATATCCGCGATCGGCTCGATTGCTCCTGTTGGTTCTTGTGTTGAGTATCTCGTATCGAATTTGGGGAATTGGATCGTATCTGCTTGCTCAACGGGCTCGAGTGCAGGTGATCGAATCGATACGAGCGGATGAGCCGAATCGATTTGAGGAAGCGCAGCAGATACGAAAAAAACTCGATCAAATCATTCAAAACACGCAAGCCTTTCCATGTGCCGAAGAGGTGGCTTTGGAGGCTTCATTGGCGAAGCGGTGTAGCGAGTGGCAGCGGGATGCTGAGCAGGCCTTATCATTGTTTACTGAGATGGCAAAGCGAGATGTACTTGATCCGGAGCGGGTGGCGGATTTTAGTTGGATTTGCGCTCGCTCAGCGGCATGGAGTTTATTGGTAGAGAAGTATGAGCATGCGCTGGATTGGTTGGTTCGGGGTGAGACGTGGCGCTTGACGATGGATCTAGCAATGCCGGAGGAGGCCATGCGTGCGTGGGAGGCATTGCGAAAAGAGATCATGGGGTTGGCTTCCATGCAAATCTATGTGCCGGCGGTGGTACGTGAAGTGATTGTCTGGCCGCTAATGGATGATGGAGCGCGTCGGGTGCAGAGCGATCCCATTTTACGTACAGATCAATATCCTATTAAGTGTGAGGGGGTAAGATCGGGGAGTTACTTGATTTGGGCGGCATTACCGGATGCGGGTTATCAGGCGTATCCAGTCCAGATAGATCGGCATTCATCCGTCGAGGTGGAACTCACTTTGCCGGGGGTTGTATTGAATGAGTGGAAGTATGTGCCAGCGGGGAACTTTTTGAGCGGGGGAAGTGCATCGGGTTCCGTGCGATTGCATTCGGTGTCGTTGCCTGCTTTTTACATTTCACAAGATGAAGTAACTATTGGTTCTTATTTGGAGTTTTGGTCCTCCATCGAAGATATGGAATTAAAGGAGGAATGGGCTGCCTATTATTCTGATTCGACTCAAGAGCGTGTCATGCTTTGGGATAATGAGGGGGGGTTGCAATTACCTGCGTTATCGTTAGCACACCCGATTATTGGGATTACGGGCGAAGCTGCTGAAGCATACTGTCGTTGGAAGAGTCGCAAGATGGGACGAGTGATACGTCTTCCATATGATGTGGAGTGGGAAAAGGCGGCTCGGGGAGTAGATGGACGCGAGTATTGCTGGGGTAATGGATTGGAAGATGTAGCATCGTTTTTTAATGTAGGTGGTTTTTCAGGGCAAGGGATTGATTTTATGGAACCTGTGGGCTCTCGGTTGAGAGATGCTTCTATTTACACGGTGCGGGATATGGTGGGTAATGTTCGTGAGATCACTTTATCTTCTTCTGTCGGTGAGGGTCGATCCTTTGGTGTGAAGGGTTCTAGTGGTATTAATTCGTTGGAAGTATCGGCTTGTGCGAGAGTGGAAGCGTTTGAAAAACGGTCGAAAGATGTTGGGTTTCGAATCGTTATGGAGAATATCAACTGATGGCATTAATCTATTCAACATTACCAGAGGCGGTTCGCACAGCAGAGATATTACGTGGGCTTCAAAAGCGTTATGTGGCGGGGCTTGCGGCCTTCGTTGGGGAGATGCCGATCGCAAAACAATGGCTTCGTAATAAAGGTGAATGTGGCGGAGGTGAACGGCTTTCGTTTTTGGAGAATACGGCCTTGGCAGGGGCGTCCATTAATTTCTCGCAGGTTCATTATCGAGGTGATTCAGGCGTTCGATTGGCTGCGGCAACGGCACTTTCTGCAATTGTTCATCCGGCGCATCCTCGCTTACCTTCGGCGCATTTGCATCTGAGTTATACGCAGATGCAAGATGGGGATGCGTATTGGCGTTTGATGGCGGATTTAAATCCGGCAATTGAGAATGAACAGCAGCGTATGAAGTTTGATCGGATGCTGGCAGCGGTTGCGGATCAGCATCTCTTAGAGGGCGTTGAAAATGGTGAGCAGTATTTTTATATTCCAGCTCTCGACCGCCATCGGGGTGTTTCTCATTTTTATTTAGAACGATTTACATTAGGTGATTTTGATGACGATCTTAGCTATGTTGAACAATTTGGCATGGCGGTGCTAACTACCTATGTTAGCATTTTGATGGATGGAATGGGAGAAGAGAAGGAACCGTCTGAAGAAGAACAGGCTTCTCAGCTTGCGTATCATACCTTATATCTTTTCCAGGTGCTGTTGATGGATCGCGGAACAACGGCGGGTTTATTGATTCATGATCAAAATGATCAAGGCATTTTGGGTTCATTACCTCCTCGGGTAGATAAAAATTTATTGAGCTCATGGGAGTCTCGATTAACGGGACCACAGGATATTTTATTGGAACGATTATTACGCGTCATGCCACAGATGGGTGTGGTTCCAGTTACAGATTCATTGAAAAAGCAATTTGCGGAAACGATCCGAAGATTTTATCATGATTTTCCAGAGGCAGTGGCTTTGCAAGCAAAGAGCCCGCTGGATCATCAAGATCGAGGATTGCATGGATCAACGTGAATGTTTGAACGCGAGGTAGAGGAGAAGTAGATGAATCAATCAGACCTGTTTTTTGGGATTCCTATAAGCCATATGTTTTTGTTGTTGGGATGGGTGCTTGGTGCGCTGATCGCTGGGAAACTATTGCAGGTGGTTATCCGGCGCGCATCGCGCGCGAAACATTTTTCGGATCGGGAAACGTTGCAGGTCTTTTTTGTTGCGTTGGCTCGTCCGATTCCATTTCTTTTCTTGGTGATTGGTTTGCGTTTGGGATTGAGTCCTATGCCGGTGAGTGCAGGGGTTCAGGCTTTTATCTCAGATGTAACAGCGGTGTTGCTTACCATATCGATCGCTTTCTTTATCTATTCATTCATTGATGTGATAAATCATCTTTTAACGGCTGTGGCGAGCAAGACGGCTACGAAGCTCGACGATATGATGGCGCCGATGGTGCAAAAAAGTCTGCGAGTGGTTGTTATTATTTTGTCGCTCGTTCAGATTGCTCAGATTTTAAGCGATAAACCGATTACATCGATTTTAGCTGGTTTAGGTGTGGGTGGTTTAGCCGTTGCGCTGGCTGCTCAAGAGACGATTAAGAATTTCTTCGGCTCGTTGGTCATTTTTGCGGACAAGCCTTTTGAACTTGATGAACGAATTCGGGTGGGTGATTTTGATGGTTTTGTTGAAGAGGTGGGTTTTCGTTCAACTCGGCTTCGAACTTTAGATGGGCATTTGATCACGATTCCAAATGGTGAGCTTGCAAATTTAATGATTGAGAACGTCAGTAAGCGTCCTCATATCAAACGGACGCTTGAATTGGGTATTACGTATGATACATCCCCGGAAAAGGTGAGTGAAGCGCAGCAGATTCTTCGGGATATATTGATCGATCATGAAGGGCAACATCCGGCATATCCTCCTCGGATCTATTTCAAGACTTTTAATAGTTCATCATTAGATTTGGTGGCTACGTACTGGTATCATCCCGGCGATTATTGGGCCTATATGGCGCATGCTGGTTCCGTTAATCAGCAGATTCTGGAACGGTTTAATACGGCGGGTATTGAGTTTGCGTTCCCTACACGGACGCTCTATTTAAACGAAGCGGGCTCTGATTAAGAGGCGGGAGCGAGCAGGGCAGGTTGGGCGCTCTCTTCAAGATCAATCCAATCAGTTAAAATGTGGAGCGTTTCGTTGAGGGTTAGATCGTTTGTAGAGTCGCTCTCTTCATCTTGAAAACTGCTTTCTTGAAGTTTGTCTAGTTCCAGTTCGGCCTCTGCTTCGGCTAATCGATTTGAGAGCAGTAAAGAGACGGTTTTTGATTCATAGCGTTCGCCTAAACGATCCCGACGATTTAGAAAGTTTTGAAACTCGGGATTGGCTTTTCTTCGTTCGATTGATTGATTTGTTAATTTAGGCAACCATGATTCGAAGGCAGTTGATTTGCGGTATAGTGCGGGACGAATGGTATCCCATGGTAGCGCATGATCGAGTTCTTTTTCTCCGACTCCCATGACATCGAGTAGCGAAGGTATGACGATATCGGGTTCTACGCCTCGCAATTGGGTCGATCCACCATTGATTCGATAGAACCCAGCTGTGGTGAGTTTGAGGGATCCTTTTTTATCGCCGAGCGACATGAGTGTTTGAACAGTTCCTTTTCCATGTGTGTGCTCATCACCGACGATAATAGCTCGACCATAATCTTGAAGGGCAGCGGCTAAAATCTCGGATGCAGATGCACTCAGACGGTTCACGAGCACAATTAACGGATCTTTGTAGGTAATTTCAGGATCTGCATCTGGTAGGACTTGAAGACCTCTTCGTTCTTTCACTTGAACAACGGGGCCAGATGTAATGAATAAGCCGGCAATTTCTATCGCTTCCACCAAGGAGCCTCCGCCGTTGTTTCTTAGATCGATAACGAGCCCTTCAATATGTTCTTTTTTGAGTTCTTCGATGAGTCGACGTACGTCTGATGAAGCACGACGAGCATCTTTCTTGTTCGCATTGGTCGCTTTAAAGTCGGCGTAGAAATCGGGCAGTGTGATGACACCAAGGCGACGAGTGAGTCCGTTGGGGGTTGTTATTTCGCGAAGTTCACTTTTGGCGGCTTGCTCTTCGAGTTTCACTTCATCGCGGATGAGGTCGATTTTTCGGGTTCGGGTTCCGTTTCGATCCGAGGCGGGAATCACGGTGATAACAACCTTGGAATCTTTCTCTCCGCGAATGAGGCGGACCGCTTTGTATAGGGGCCAGTGGAGGATGCTGACGGGTTCTTCGTCTTCTTGGGCGACGGCGATGATTTTGTCGCCAGCTTTGAGGCGGCCGTCGGTTTCGGCGGGACCGCCGGGAATGAGACGGACGATTTTTGCGGCGCCGTCGTCGGGGCGCAACATGGCGCCGATGCCGACGAGGGAGAGTTTCATGTTGATGTCAAAGTCTTCTACGCCGCTGGGAGAGAGGTAGTCGCTGTGTGGATCGTATACTTGAGAAAAGGCCGAGAGATATCGTTGGAGCAACATCTCTTGGTCAAAGGATTCCATGGTGAGATGAAGTTGTTGATATTTTTCGAGGATAAATTCTTCAGGGGTAAGTAGGCTCTCTTCATAGGATTCGTCATATTCAGCTTTTTCATCGGATGCCAAGATTGGTTGACTTTCTGATTCCTCAGGCGAAACTGGTGCGATCACCTTTTCTGAAGCGGCTTCTTTTTCATCTAATTCTTTGGAAATGATGCGACCAATATATTCATTTTTGATCCGTTTACGCCAGGTTTCATCCCATTCCGCTTGATTTTGTGGCCATTTGATTTCACTGCGATCCCATGTGAAGGTTTCATCGATGCCGGTATCAAATCCTTTTTCGAGCAGTGCTTCGGTGAAGGCGAGCCGATTTTCCATTCGTTCCATTAAGATCGTGTAGGTGTTGGTTGCAAAGTGGATGTCTCCTTTGCGGATTTGTTTGTGGAGTTGAAAGGCTTGTTTGTTGAATTCATCGATATCGCTTTGCAGGAAATAACTTTTACCGGGGTCGAGGGTTTCTAAATACTGTTTAAATGCGTTGGTTGAAATATACGTATCTAAGGGAAGTTGGTTTAGATGAAAAACGGGCAGGGTGTAGGCAACGGTTCGACTGATGCGGTTTATATCAAGATCGGATGAAGCATCAGCCCTTACCGAACCCACACCCATTAGGGTGATCATCATGATGGTGCGTAGACATCTGTATTTTTTCATAGGCTTCTTTCTCGTTCTGCAAAGATAATGGTTATTCTCGTAAAGACAATCTTCATTGCAATTGAGTTCATTACTTTTGTTTTGGAATCTGATGGGTTTGAGGGTAGGTTGACGCCTCATTTTTAGGAGACGTTGTATATGAGTAAAAAAAGAACCGATTTTGCTGAGTGGGAAGCTTTAGAAGCGCATGCGCATGAAATGAAGCAAATAGACCTGAGCACGCTGTTTGAGCATGCAGGCCGATCGGAAACATTCTCGTTGGAAGCGGGGGATCTTCTACTAGATTATTCAAAAAACCGCATCACGGAGGAAACTCTTGCGCAATTGCTCCAGTTGGCGGAGGCGGTTGATTTGAATCGGTGGATTGAATCGATGTTTACGGGTGAAAAAATTAATGAAACCGAGAATCGTGCGGTATTGCATACCGCGTTGCGCGCGCCGCGAGAGGCGGTGGTTGAGGTGGATGGGATAAATGTGATTCCGGATGTGCATGCGGTACTTGATCAAATGGCCACGTTTTCCGATCAGATCCGGTCGGGTGCATGGAAAGGGTACACGGGGAAACGGATTAAGCATATTGTGAACATTGGCATTGGAGGATCAGATTTGGGTCCGGTTATGGCAAGTGAAGCACTCAAGCCCTATGCGCAGCGAGAGTTGAAATTGCATTTTGTTTCAAATGTAGATGGAACCCATATTGCGGAAGCTTTGCGGGAAGTGGATGCAGAAGAGGCTCTTTTTATTGTGGCATCCAAAACGTTTACAACGCAAGAGACGATGACCAATGCCCACACAGCTCGCAGTTGGCTGATTGATCAACTTGGTGATGAAGCAGCGGTGGCAAAACATTTTGTGGCGCTCTCTACCAATGAGGATGCGGTGAGTGCCTTCGGGATCGATACGGCTAATATGTTTGCCTTCTGGGATTGGGTTGGGGGGCGCTACTCGTTGCCCTCAGCGATTGGATTGCCTTTGATGATTTCGATTGGACCGGATCCATTTCGGGAAATGTTGGCGGGGTATCATACGATGGATACGCACTTTCGTACGGCACCGTTGGCGGAGAATATGCCAGTTATATTAGCTTTATTGGGAGTTTGGTATCACAATTTCTTTGATGCCGATTCTCATGCCATATTGCCCTATGATCAGTATATGCACCGTTTTGCGGCGTATTTCCAGCAGGGGGATATGGAATCAAATGGAAAGTATGTGAGCCGTTCTGGGGAGCGGGTGGAGTGGCAGACGGGGCCAATTATTTGGGGAGAACCGGGTACGAACGGACAACATGCTTTTTATCAATTAATTCATCAAGGAACGCGATTAATACCGTGTGATTTTATTGGGTTTTGCCAATCACATAATCCGTTGGGGGATCATCATGATAAATTAATGGCTAACTTTTTTGCTCAGACAGAGGCACTTGCGTTTGGAAAAACGCGGGAAGCTTTAGAGACGGAAGGGGTGGCTGAAACATTGATTCCGCATAAGGTATTTGAGGGGAATCGACCGACCAATTCATTGATGGCAAAACAATTAACCCCGGCGGTGTTGGGGCAACTCATTGCGTTATATGAACATAAAATTTTCGTGCAGGGTATTCTTTGGGATATTTACTCATTCGATCAATGGGGTGTTGAATTAGGGAAGGTGTTGGCGAAAGCGATTCTTCCTGAACTGCAAGGTACATCTACTTTAAACCACGATGATTCAACGAATCGGTTAATAAACTATTATCGTGATCGGCGGGCATAATGGCAGATCCGATGTTTATTTATAGCCTCTGTCGCGATGAGTTAGAGACGTGGTTGAAGAATCATAAGCAGCCGGCTTTTCGTGCAAAACAGATATGGCAGTGGCTCTATAAGCATCAAGTTCAATCATGGGATGAAATGAATAATCTTCCCGGATCCTTGCGGCTGGCTTTGGAAGAAGCGTTCTCATTGAAGCCTCTGGAAGAGGTGGAGGTGAGTTCATCCTCAACTGGAACACGAAAAATTCTGAGTCGCTTGCATGATAATGAGCTGATTGAAGAGGTATTAATTCCAGCGGAGGAACGACGAACTGTCTGCGTGTCGAGTCAGGTGGGGTGTATGTTTGGCTGTGTTTTCTGCGCAAGTGGTCAAAATGGGGTGAAGCGCAATTTGAGTGCGGGTGAGATTGTGGGAGAGTTTCTTGCGGCACAGCGTGCTTATGGAGAACGTGTGACGAATGTGGTGTTTATGGGCATTGGTGAGCCTTTTGATAACTATGATGAAGTGATGAAGGCGATTCGAATTCTAAACGACCCTGAAGGCATTGGACTAGGCGCTAGACGAATTACGATAAGCACTTGCGGTGTAATTCCTGGGATTGAACGGTTGGCACAAGAAGGGTTGCAGGTGGAACTGTCGGTCTCGTTGCATGCGCCTTCTGATCCGATTCGTGATGAGTTGATGCCCGTGAATGCAACGTGGGCAATTGATGAGCTTTTAGCGTGTTGTGAGCGCTATACAAAAGAGACGAAGCGAATTATTACGTTTGAATATACCATGATTCGTGACGTGAATGATACGGAGCGAGATTGCCGAGAATTGGTGCTTCGGTTAGGTCGTTTTCCTTGTCGGGTGAATCTGATTCCACTGAGTGAAATTGAAGAGTATGAAGGTAAGACGTCGACGCGAGAGAAGTTAGAGCATTTTGTGGGTGAACTTGAAAAAGCAGGAATTAATACAACGGTTCGCTGGTCGAAGGGGATCGATGTGAATGCCGCTTGTGGTCAATTACGCAGTCAGCATGAGCGTGCTGACTAAAAATCCATAAAAAAAGTAAGGATTTACCTAATTTAAAAATTGATTTCTTATGAAGTCTCACTTATGTCTGTTTGGTATACGAATAGAAAGCGAGTATCAGCGATATGAAATTATCGACAAAAGGGCGGTATGCTTCACGAATCATGTTATGCATTGCTAGGCATGAGCAGGATGGACCGGTGCCGAAAAAGCGAATTGCTGAACAAGAGGGTATTTCCACCGATTACATCGAACAGATCATTGTTCCGCTAAAAAATGCAGGGTTAGTGGTCAGTACGCGTGGATTACGTGGAGGCTTTCAGTTAGCTAAGTCGGCAGCGGATATAACGCTCTATGATATTTTAGCCGCTACAGAGGGAGATTTTAGTCGTGTTGAGCGTTTGATGGAAGGTGAAAGCAGATCAGATGAACGCGTGATGCAAGCCGTATGGCAAGGTGCATTCCATGAGTTATTGAAGTATTTTTCTGGAATCACATTGCAAACAATGATCGATGAGTATGCAAGGCTTTCGGATGTAGAGCCGATTATGTTTAATATATAAGGAGATAAGGATGCCTGTTTACACAGATATTACAAAGACCGTTGGTAACACACCCATGGTGATGTTGAATCGAATTACAGAAGGAATGCCAGGTAATGTGGCGGTGAAGTTAGAATCACGGAATCCATTATACAGCGTGAAAGACCGGATTGGCGTGGCGATGATTGAGGCGGCAGAGGCGAAAGGTTTAATTAAGCCGGACACCAAATTAGTGGAGCCCACCAGTGGAAATACGGGAATTGCCTTGGCATTTACCGCTGCGGCAAAGGGACTTGATCTGGTGTTAACCATGCCAGAGAGTATGAGTTTGGAGCGTCGTCGCTTATTAAAAGTACTGGGTGCAGAATTGGTTTTAACACCGGCGGAGAAGGGGATGCCAGGAGCGATTGCGGCTGCCGAGCAACTTGTGGCTGAAACGCCAAATGCAGTCATGTTGCAGCAGTTTGAGAATCCAGCCAATCCGGCTATTCACAAATCAACGACAGCAGAGGAAATTTGGGAAGATACCGATGGGGCGGTTGATATTTTTGTGGCAGGCGTTGGAACGGGTGGAACCATTACGGGTGTGGCATCGGCACTCAAACCTCGAAAAGAAAGTTTGAAGGCAGTAGCGGTTGAGCCGATCACCTCGCCGGTGATCTCGGGTGGAAAGCCGGGACCCCATAAAATACAAGGGATCGGAGCTGGCTTTATTCCAGGAAATCTAGATATCGAGTTGGTTGATGAGGTAATGCAAATTGATCACGAGTCAGCGGGTGATATGGCGCGTCAACTGGCGAAAGAGGAAGGCATCCTCTGCGGTATCTCAGCCGGAGGAAATGTATATGCGGCGGTTGAGCAGGCGAAACGTCCGGAGAACGAAGGCAAGCTGATTGTGACCATCGTGTGTGACACTGGCGAGCGATATCTCTCAACATGGTTGTTTGAGGAGAACTAGAACAGCGTGGCTATGTAGGGGAGCAAGAGTGCTATTCCTACGGCCACTAGAGAGCCAAATGTGGCTTTTCCAGCGTCGCTCAACACCAGTTGGGCGACTCTTTTTTTGCCCCGGTGGCGGAGCTTGAGGGCGATGCCGATTTCACGACCTGCCAAAAGTCCAAGGAAAATCCAGGTGGTGCTCATGGGTAGATTGGTGGGCCAGGGAGCGCTCATGCCGTTGGCTTCCAGTAGATTGGGAATATAGTCTACTTTGAAAAAGAGCAGGATGAGGCCGTAAATAAAGTCAATGAACGTGGCGGAACGTACGTCTAGTGTGTTGGTTTTGCTGGTTACGACACGTTGAATTTTTCCACCCTTGTTACGGATGATATAGCCTTGTACCGCGACCATGCCGAGTACGGAGGTGAGCATGGCGATGAAGCTGAGCTGTCTGGGTAGGTAGACAAAGATATTAGCCAAATCCTGAATCAGCCACATGGACCAGAGGAAGCCGGTGGATAGCCACTGGAAAACCGTCCATAAAGGGTGAAGTTTTTTCTCACTTTCGTTCTCCTGTTGAACTTTATTTTCCACGATGTGGAGCACGAGCATGAAGACGAGTAAACCGACGAGAAAAGCAATGCCATAGCCAACGAGTGACTTTTTCATCATGGATTCAAAAATTTGGACGGCTTCGGTCGTACTTTTTCCCTGCTGCTGGGCAACAATGCCTTTGAAGGAGGTAAGCAGGAGCAGCGTGGTGCTCACGGGAATACCGCTGCGAGTGAGGAGAACGAGTACGATGGGTGGAATGACGTAGAGCCAACTGAAGATCAGTCCTAGATCGTTGGGGTGCGGTATATTTTTTCCGGAAGCGGAGAGACGTCCGAATGCGGGGTCGCCACTGTTGATCATCCAGCCGACAATGAGCGTGACGAGCATGATGCCGGAGATCCATATCCAGAGTAGCCACCAGGGTCGTTTGGCATTTGAAGCAAGAAATGTGCCGAGGGTTTGGATGGAGTCGTTAGCAACGGCTGAGTAGGCTGCTAACGCAAAACCGATTATCATAAAGGCTTCAAACATATCATCTCCACAAAAAAATAGAAAATACCATAAATTTTCTCAATTGGTATCATTAAACAGATGAATCTTGTTGGTTGACTGGTTCTTCCCGATGAGCAGGCAATATGATCTGGAAGGTGCTTCCAACGCCTTCTTGACTCTCAACTTTAATAATCCCTTGATGGGTTTGGACAATGTGCTTCACGATGGAGAGTCCGAGTCCGGTACCGCCCTGTTTGCTGCTTCGGCCTGAGTCAATGCGGTAGAACCGTTCAAATAGACGGTTGAGATTTTTTTGATCTATGCCATAGCCTTTGTCGGTGATGCGGATGGAGAGTTGGTCCTGCTCTTCGATAACTTGAATCACAATCTTCTTTTCGGGGTCAGAATATTTCACGGCATTGGAGAGGAGGTTTACCATGGCTTGTTCGATGAGGGGCGCGTTGATGGTCCATTCGATTTTTTTGGGGATATCGGTTTCGACTTTGATCTTTTTGTCGCTCGCTTGCAGTTCGACGATCTTGATGGCGTTTTCAACTACTTTTAGGATTCGATTGGGTTTTCGGATGATATTGGTGTCGGCCTGTTCGAGACGAGAGAGGGTCAAGAGGTCATCGACGATGTTGTTGAGGCGTCCGGATTGTTGCCGGATAATCTCGAGAAATCGTCGAGCCGATTTGGTATGTTTCCATTCGTCACTGAGGAGTGTTTCAACAAATCCTTGAATGGCGGTAATGGGGGTTTTGAGTTCATGGGAGACGTTGGCGACAAAGTCGGTTTTAACTTTTTCAAGATGGCGAAGGTGCGTGACATCGCGCATGACAATCAGGGCACCGATCGAATCATCCGTGCTGTTCCATAGCGCTCTACCGCTTGCTTGAATGATTTTGATTCGTTCTTCCTGTTGAAATTCCAGTTCGCGGTTACAGCGTTGCTGATCTTTGGTCACTTGGGTCATAAAATTGATCATTTCAGCATCTTTGACGATCTCATTGATAGAGGTTTTTTTAATTTCACGATGGTTGATGCCTAAGATTTCGCCCGCAACTCGATTGGCATGAATAATACGGTTGTTTGTATCGATTGCTAGCACACCTTCGTCCATGCTTTTAAGAACGGCGTTCTGTTCGTTGCGTTGTTTAATGATGGTGGAGAGCGTATCGCTAAGCTGGCTGGACATGCGGTTCAGTGATTCGGAAAGGTGTTGGAGTTCATCCACATCTTGTTGAGGAACGCGATGGTTCAGCTCGCCTTCGGCAAACTTCAGTGCCGCTTGACTCATGGTTTGAAGGGGGCGGGTGATGCGACGAACCACAACGATACAGACAAACATGGCAATGAACCCGGTAATAATGGTGGCCATAATCACGCGGGTGGTCATGGGGCGTAACTGCTCGCGGATAGCGGTGATGGGTAACGAAGCGCGAACGGCACAGCGAATAGCTCCATTTGTATCAAAAAGTGGCACGGCAACATAGAGTAGTTCGTTTTCTAAGGTTTGACTGGTTCGGAGAGATTTCCCTAGTTCGCCGGCGAGTGCTTGCTGAACTTCAAACCGATTGCTGTGGTTTTCCATTTCACTAGGCAGCGCATTGCTATCTCCGATTACGCGGCCATTGGGAAGCACAATGGTGAAACGGGTAGAGGTTTTTTTACCTTGTTGTTGGCAGAGTTGATTAATTTGCTCTTCGGCGTTTTGGTCTAATAGCGGTGAGATGCGGTCAGCGAGCATAAGGGCGCGGGTTTTGATGTCGGTTTCTAGGGTCTGTTCGTTGAGATTGGCCATCGATTGGAACACATAAATGGCGATAGCGACGATGGCAACAGCGGTTAAAATCCAGTAGGAGGGAAGCAGGAACCAAAAAAGTTTTTTCTTCTTTTTCATGTGGTGATTAGATTTACTTAATTTTTTTAGATTGAATACCAGTAACTGGTGCGTCTAATTATATTACATCCTCTTCTTTGAAACGGTATCCAATACCTCTGATCGTTTCAATATAGTTACCAGCTTCCCCCATTTTTTTGCGGAGTCCTACAATCTGCACATCCACCGAGCGATCGGTTACGGGATAATCTTCTCCGTGTACGGCATCGACAATCTGGTAGCGGGTAAAAACGCGTCCGGGTTGTGTGGTCATCAGTTTGAGTACTTTAAATTCGGTATGCGTCAGGATGATTTCGTTTCCGTCGATGGTGACCCGGTGACGAGTGAGATCAATAATAATGTTGTGGATGGTAATTAACTCTTCGGAATTTTCGCTGGTGGCAGCATTTGGCCGCCGCAGTGCGGCTTTGACACGAGCTAGTAATACGCGTGGACTGAAAGGTTTCGTTACGTAGTCATCGGCACCCAGTTCAAGACCAGCGACAATGTCGGCCTCTTCACAGAGGGCAGTGAGCATGATGATCGGAATATTTTTGGTTTTTGAGGATGCTTTGAGGGTTTTGCAAACTTCGAGTCCATCGGTTCCGGGGAGCATGATATCGAGCAGAATAAGATCAGGGTTGGATTTGGATGCCTGTTTTATAGCTTCTTCGCCGGAGTCGGTGACTTTTACTTTATAATTCACTCTTTCGAGATTGAACTGCAGTAATTCCTGAATCGTAGCTTCGTCTTCTACCACTAGAACTTTAAATTTTTTCATGCCTCTAGTGCATACTTCTTCTGTCGAATGGGTACAATTACAAAACTATTAAGATTTGGTTTAAGATGAATGATGAGAAAAAGCGAAAGCAACTTCGCTCTTCATTTGACAACGCCTTCAATTCGGGTTTCGATGGGTAGATGAGCGATGCAGCACAGATACCGATGCAGTTTGTAGGGCCGATGCGTGTTTCCGGCGGGTTGATTGAGGGTGAGATTGATGTGCCGCTGGCAACGTATGAGACGCCGCTATGGCCCTCGGTGAATCGGGGTGCGCGCGTTTCCATGTATACGGAAAAGGGAATTGCCATCACTCTGGTGGATGACCGGATGAGCCGTTCGATCCTGCTGGAGGCGCCGGACGCGGGGGAAGCTGTGCGCGTATTGCAGCAGATTGAAGCGGATGATACGGGGTTGAAAGAGGCGGCTGCATCAACGGGGCGTTTTGTGCAACTGATTGAACTACATTCGCAAATTGCAGGTAATCTTCTTTTTTTGAGACTGGCGTTCAAAACGGGGGATGCCGCCGGACATAACATGTGCACACAGGCAGCGGAAGCGGTGATGAATCACCTGTTGGAGCGTTTTCCTTCACTTTCGTATGAATCTATTTCGGGTAACTTTTGCTCTGACAAGAAAGCAACGGTGGTAAACGGCATTTTGGGTCGCGGAAAATATGTGGTGGCGGAATTAACAGTGTCGGAAAAATTGTGTCGGCGTTTTTTGAAGACCTCGCCGGAGCGGTTGGTGCAGTTGAATGTGCGTAAAAACCTGATTGGCACGTTGCTGGCAGGTGGCATACGCAGCGCAAATGCGCATGTGGCGAACATGCTCTTGGGGTTTTATCTGGCCACCGGACAGGATGCCGCCAATATCGTGGAGGGATCGCAAGCGATCACCTTTGCCGAAGTGCGTGAAGGAGCGCTCTATTTCTCGGTGACACTTCCCAATTTGATCATGGGAACGGTGGGTAATGGTAAAGGGCTACCGTTTGTGCAAGAGAATCTCAAGCGCATGGGGTTGACCGGAGAAGAGAAGCCGGGACTGAATGCCCAAAAATTGGCAGGGCAGTGTGCGGCAGCGGTGCTTTGCGGTGAACTTTCGCTGCTGGCAGCGCAGACCAATCCCGGGGAATTGATGCAGGCGCATCGCCGAATTGAGCGCGGGGCGTAGGTTTTTTCCGCATCTCATCGAAACGAAATCGATCTTTCATAGAGCGGAAATAGCAATCTAATCGCATCTCAATCTCACGCTCACATATTACTAACACAATCGCGGTTTTATATTCAGCGTTACAAAAATTTGAAAGACGCGGGCGACCGTATTTTAACTAATCATAAAAGGAGAATACATTAATGAAGAAGCAATTGATTGTTGTAGCTGCAGCTGCAATGGCATTGGGTGCTCAAGCGGCAACTAATTATCATTCAGGTGATATAAGTAGTTCAGTAACGTGGAAAGCATCAGATTATCACAACATGACAAACCGTGTTAACGTTCTTCCGGGTGCAACCCTGACGATCGAACCGGGAACAGTTATTACAAGTGACGGTGGTTCATTGGCGATTGCAGCCGGTGCACAGATCTTCGCTAAAGGTACAAAAGACGCTCCAATCATCTTTACTTCAGTTAACGACAACCGTACGTCTTGGCGTGCTGTTTGTCAGGAGTGGGGTTCTCTGGCGATCATGGGTGAAGGAATCATCTCTTCTCACGTGTACAAGGGTGTTGCTAAGAACGGTACTAATGTAAATTCAGCAGCTGCTGTAGGTACACACACACGTACAATGGAAGGTCTTATTGCAGGAGTTGATGGTCGCGAAGTATATGGTGGCAACAACGATGACTACGATGCAGGAACTCTTTCTTATGTGTCTTTCCGTTATGGTGGACAGGTTCTGGAAGAAAATTCTGAGTTGAATGGTCTTTCATTAGGTGGTATTGGCCGCGAAACACAGGTTGACCACATCGAGATCATGAACAATGTTGACGATGGTATTGAAATCTGGGGTGGTACAGTTTGCTTGAAGTACATCTCAATCTGGAACATCGGTGACGACAGCTTGGACTGCGACCAGGGATGGCGTGGTAAGGTTCAGCATGGTTTGATCGTTCAGGGTTACTCTGCTTTGGCTAAACAAGGTTCTGGTTGGGGTGACAACTGTATCGAAATGGACGGATCAGAAGACTCTGACTGTGAGCCGCATACAACATCTACCCTTTACAACTTCACGGTTATCGGTAACCACACAAAGGGTGACCATGGTATGGCTCTTCGTGACAATGTTCGTTTGCAAGTTCGTAACTCAATCTTCATGGACGTTCCTGATGTTTTGATTGACGAAGAAGCTGACGGTGACGGCGGATCAGGCTGGAATTTTGCAGCGGGTGATACGGTAGACGGTGATGGTGATTACACGTCTCGTACAGCTCTGAAATCTGTTCCTGATCTCGAAGATACGTATGGCATCGCATTT
>CAJYAJ010000008.1 GCA_913065005.1 uncultured Verrucomicrobiota bacterium
CAAACACCCCCCTGCCTACTCGAAGAAGCTGAAAAACTTGAACAACTCAGAGCCTTGCATATCGGCGGACGCATCCACATCATCAAAACTGATGACTTCGGTATTGGTGTTGATACACCAGACGATCTTATTCGAGCAGAAAAAATTATTCAGGAACGGAATCTACCATGAGTAAAAACTTTACCGTTAACGGAGTTGGATTTGGCAACCGTCACCCACTCGCTTTAATCGCCGGACCCTGTGTGATTGAAAGCCGAAAAAATATAATGGATATAGCAGCGCGACTGGTTCGTATGGCGAATCACCTCGATGTGCCGCTTGTTTTCAAAGCCTCCTATGATAAAGCCAACCGCACATCCATTCATTCTTATCGAGGACCCGGCATCTCCAAAGGACTCGAAATATTGGCCGAAGTTCGCGAAAAATATAACATCCCTATTCTCACCGATGTCCACAATGTGGAAGAAATTCATATCGCCTCCCAAGTCGTTGATATCATTCAACTACCTGCTTTTCTCGTTCGCCAAACCGATTTTGTGATCGCAGCAGGTGAGAGTGGCTGTGCCGTAAACGTCAAAAAAGCGCAATTTGCGGCGCCTTGGGATATGACTCAAGTTATTAAAAAAATTGAATCCACCGGCAACACGAAGATTCTACTCACCGAACGCGGCACCTCCTTTGGTTATAACACGCTTGTGGCAGATATGCGTAGTTTGATTATTATGCGCGAAATGGGCTATCCCGTTATTTTCGATGCCACCCATTCCGTTCAATCACCCGGCGGCCAAGGCGATTCATCCGGGGGAGACGGACGATTTGCCCCATCTCTAGCGAAAGCAGCAACCGCCGTTGGAGTCGATGGGCTCTTTATTGAAACGCACCCCAATCCCGAAGAAGCACTTTCGGATGGACCCAATATGGTGCCACTCAGACAAATGCCCGCGCTTTGGAAAAAAATAGTCGCCATTGATGCCGTTAAATAATCGTTAAAGCGCTAAAAGTTGCTGCACATCTTCCCACGTCAGCTTCTGCATTATCTGTTCATCCGTCGTTAACGTCGCATCAATAACACTTCGCTTGCTCTCCTGCATGGCAACCACTTTATCTTCAATAGTTCCCTTCGTAATGAGCTTCACGCTATAAACCGTCCGCTTCTGCCCAATCCGATGTGCGCGATCCGTTGCCTGATTTTCCACCGCCGGATTCCACCAAGGATCAAAATGAATTACCATATCCGCACCCGTCAAATTCAAGCCCGTTCCACCTGCTTTCAAACTCATCAAAAAGACCGGAATCGAATGATCTCGATTAAACAACCGAACCACATCTTGACGATCTTTGGTTCCCCCATCGAGATAGCAATACTTCAACTTCTTCTTCTCCATCTCTCTCTTCAAGATCGCTAACATACCCGTAAACTGACTGAACACCAAAATTCGATGGCGACTATCGATTGCTTCCTGCAACAATGAAAAGAACAGATCCATTTTCCCAGACGGCTGTTTCGCTTTCACCGTCTCCATTTTCAGCAAATCAATGTGGTTACACGTCTGACGCAACCGCAACAACGTCTTGAGAATTTCCATGCGGCTTTGATTGAAGCCCCGCTTCTCAACCATCTCCTCAATGCGTCCGCGCGCCTCCGCAAGAATTTGTTTATAAACCGCCACCTGATCACCCGTTAATTTACACGGTGCAATCCGCTCAATCTTCGGCGGCAAATCTTTTGCTACGTGTTTTTTTAGACGACGCAATAAGAAAGGATGTAATTTACGCCGTAATTTGGCTTGCGCATTTTCGCCCTCTTCACCGCCATGCATAATCGGCAATTCATACTGCTCATGGAAACTCTTATGATTTCCCAAATATCCAGGCATCAAGAAATCCATGATAGACCATAAATCCGTAACACTGTTTTCAATCGGAGTGCCACTCAACACCAATCGATGATGAGCCAACAAGCGTTTAGCCGCCAAGGCATTCTGCGTGAAACGGTTTTTAATCTGTTGTGCTTCATCTAAAATAGCGACTGAATAGGTGCGCTTCAAATGCTTCTCAATATCACGCCGCATCAACGCATACGATGTAATCACGATATCGGCTGAATCAACCTTTTTCCACAACCGATGCCGATCACCTCCATGCAAAACAAGCACCTTTTGATCTGGTGTAAATCGCGCCGCTTCTTCATGCCAATTTTCCACCAATGAAGTCGGGCAAATGATTAACGCTGGTAAATCCGCATGCGCTTCATCACATCGTTTCAACTGCAACCAAGCCAATGTTTGCAGGGTTTTACCTAATCCCATTTCATCAGCCAAAATACCGCAGAATCCCCGCTGCTCCAGAAAACGTAGCCAATTTAAGCCCTCTTGCTGATAACTACGCAACGTCCCATTCAACATCGGACTCGGCACAACCTCTTCGACCGTCTCTTGCGCATGCAACCGCTTGGCTCGATCCAACCAAGCCTCATTAGCCTCCAGATCTACACCCTCCAGCGACCCGAGCGTAGCATAAACATAACTTCCATGAATCGCCTCAACTCGATGCCCTTTGGAACGCTCCTTCGCAGCACAATCTTCAAAAACCTCTAGTGCCTGCATAATCGCATCGCCATCCAGCAACACCGTTTTGCCTGCTTTTTTGACAAAAGAATTTCCAGCTTGTAGTGCCGTCCGGATCTCATTCTCCGAAATGGAGGAGGCCTCCGTTTCATACGAATAATTTAAATCAAAATAACTCCCGTCGTTACTCTCTTGAATCTGAATCGTGGGTCGAACCGTCTCCGCTTTCTCCATAAAGGGTCGCACACGCCCTTCAAGCGTTACCTGCCAACCCAACCGCTGAATCTGCGGCACACCGGAACCCAGAAAGTTCAACACCTCCTCAACTCCTTCGATATTACGCAAGGTATCTCCGGCCCGACCTTCAAATCCTACTTGATCCAACAACTCGACCGCCTGTTTTTCGGCAGCCATATTACGAATTCGATATTTCAACAAATCACGCTCATCCGGTATTGCAAAATTACCTCGTCGATCAGCCCGACCCGCAATCAGTTCATCCCCTACTTCATAAATCGCAAACAGCCGAGCCGCCAACGAGGCCGGGCTCCCTTTCACGTGCAGACGAAAACTCGGCTTCGCTGGCTTCATATAAAACAAATCCGCCGTAATCCGCTTGTTCACCTGAATCTCTTTTTCCAACTGCACCAACTCGCTCATCAAAAACGAGGGAACCTGTTCTCGAAGAATCCGCAACGGAGCGGTATAAATCGCGCGTAATGAATCCGGCATCCGATGCGAAAGGGGGCGAAACTCATGCTCACTCACCATCCATGCCTCTTTATCACCCAACATAAATCGCGGATCCACTAACGTCTCATCCGGCCATGCAATTTCCAACAACAACTCACCCGTCTCGCGATCCAAATCCATCATCAACTCGGGTTCCACTACACGCTTACTCACCTTCAGCTTCTCTTTACCGCCCTCGACCTGCAAACTCTCCTTAGAGCACCGATTTAAAATCTCTACCCACTGCGCCATCGAAACGCGCATATCCGCTTTAATCGACCCTCCACTAAATCCCTCAATCACTTGAAGCAACCGATCATCGGAACGCTGTAGATAAACCGCCTGATCCGGTTGAATGGAATGGATTGGATGCAATATTCCCTGCTCATTGAGCATCACCTCAAAACGCAATGCAAATTGATCCAACTCTTTTTTCCACTCTTTACCCAAAACCAATCGCAACGAAGCCAACATGGCACCCGGCGTTGATTTTCGAGCTCGGCGGATGCGCACCCCTTTCGCACTCCGTTCAATTTGTTCCAGACGAGAAGGATCTCCAGAGGCCACCGCCGCCTCCACTTGCTGATCTTCCAACCATTTCAACCCCATCGCCACCAAGTGCGAACAAATCAATCCACGCTCTTGATTATCTCGACACGGACAATGGTTTTCTACCAACCCATTCGATAAAACTTCAAATCGGCTACGCATGCCTCGCGGCCCCAGATTTAACTGACCCGTAATAAATGGGTCATCCACCTGGATCTTTTCAACGACACCCCGTTCAAAGAGCGATTGACCATCGCGAAACGCTTTCCAGCCCGCCCAATCTTTCAGCTTTTTCTCACTTAACTTGTTTAACGCACTCACACCAGCCACTGACATCTTAAAAAAGCTCCATTATATCGCTGTAATAACCATTGACGATCATTAAATGGCAGTAACCACACATCTATAAAACCCCCTTTATCCAAGCTAAATTAATAATTTTCGTCGTCATTTTAAAAACCTTTCACCTTGAAGAACATATTCAACAAGATATTGACGATTTAGATCTATCATCTCACTATCTTTGCACCCTGAGGAGAAGCTATGCAACGCATCATGAAAAAATCGAAAATTCACACCGCAACCATTACCGGGCTACAGCTCTATTATGAAGGCAGTGTCACCATCGACCAGGAACTCTTGGATCAAGCCAACATCCTCCCCGGCGAACAAGTACAAATCGTCAACCTCAACAACGGCGAACGGTTTGAGAGTTACACCATTTCCGGAGAACGCAACAGCGGCATCATTGAACTCAACGGACCGGCAGCCCGACTCGCCGCCATCGGCGATCGCATCATCATCATCTCCTATGCCATGATCGAGGACCAAGAAGCCGCCACCTTTCAATCGCGCGTACTTTTCCTCGACGATCAAAACCGGCCAATCAAACAGGCATGAGCACCTATCTTTATCAAGAACACCGCCAATTTTTTGCACAGCACGCCGGAGGCGCAGAAGAAGCCGCCGCCGCAGAACTTAAAGAACTCGGTGCCCACTCTATTCAACAAGGTCACCTCGGTTACTACTTCAAAGCAGATCCAGAAATCCTCTACCGCATCGTCTACATGACCCGGATCTCTACACGGGTTTTAGCACCGCTTATCCACTTCGACTGTCACTCATCAAACTATTTATACAAAACCGCTCAACAAATCGACTGGACCGACTTTCTAACACTTACCAAAACGTTCGCCATCACCGCTAACACCGCCGACAGTCAACTGCGCAACTCCAACTATGCCGCTCAAATTCTCAAAGATGCAATCGTCGATCAATTTCGCGAAACCTACGGAGAACGACCCAATGTGAACACACGATTTCCCGATCTTCAACTCAACCTCTATGTTCACAAAAATCGCGCCCGCATCAGTGTCGATCTCGGTGGAGGCTCTCTTCACAAACGAGGCTACCGCACCGAACGCGTCGCCGCCCCCATGCAAGAAAATGTTGCCGCAACCATTCTGCGCCTTAGCGAATGGGATGGTAACCAACCACTCTTTGATCCCTTCTGCGGTTCCGGCACCCTGCTCATAGAAGCCGCTATGAAACAAACCCATCTACCCGCCGCACGATTTCGATCAAAATTTGGCTTTCTTCGCTTACCCGATTTCGACCCCACCCTCTGGAACCAAATCAAAACCGATGCGAATCGAGCCGTAATTTCACTACCCGAATACCAAATAAGCGGAAGCGATATTGATGCAACAGCCATCCAAGCCGCTACCACCCATCTCGCCATGCTACCCGACGGAAAAAACATCCACCTTCAAACACAAGACTTCCGATCTATTGAATCGCTTAATCATCACTGTATCATCACCAATCCACCCTATGGCATCCGAATGGAAACACCCCAACAAACCGCCCTTTTACTCAAAGAGTTTGGCGATTTTCTAAAACAAAAATGCACCGGATCAACCGCTTTCGTCTATTTTGGCGAACCCACGCTTAGTAAAAAACTTGGACTCAAACCCGATCAAAAATGGCCCCTGCGAACGGGAGGTCTCGAAGGAATACTCTGCCGATATCCACTCTATTAAGCCTTTTTATTCGCCCTGAACCTTCCTTACTATGCCATTGACGCACCCGCATAAATCGCTTTTAGTGCACGAATTAAACCCCACATATTAAAAGCAACACCCAATCGATCCACCCAAAACGAACGATACAGCTAAATACTATGAGTCACACCATTCTCCATTTTGAGGAAATCAATGAAGCTCGCGACATCGGAGAGCTACTCACCCCCTTGCTCCCCTTATTCGAAAAAGAAATGAACGCAGAAATTATTCTACGAAACTGTACTGCTCAGATAAATGCCGACAAAGAGCCCACTGAAAAAAGCATCCAGTTTATCAAAGATCTTCGTCAAGCACGACAACAAGCCCCGATCGATCACCAAACCGTCTCCTACTGCTATCAAGCGATGCGCAAGGGGCAAGACAATCCCTTTCAAAAACTCGCAGAAATTCGCATTCCCGTCGGCCCGCGCAAACCCGATGTATTTCCACGCACCTTCGGTCAGCAACGCTACGTAGATACACTACAACGCTCCAGTGTTACGTTTGGCATTGGACCTGCGGGAACCGGAAAAACCTATCTTGCCATGGCAAAAGCAGTATCCGCCTTACTCAACGAAGAAGTCAGTCGCATCATCCTCACTCGCCCAGCCATCGAAGCAGGAGAACATCTCGGCTTTTTACCCGGTGATTTCAAACAAAAAGTCGCCCCCTATCTGCGGCCCCTTTATGATGCTCTACACGACATGCTACCCGCCGAACTTATCGAAAAAAACATCGAACGCGGCATCATCGAAGTGGCTCCCCTCGCCTACATGCGGGGGCGAACCCTCAATCATGCCTTTGTCATTCTCGATGAAGCACAAAATACCACCCGTCAACAAATGCTCATGTTCCTGACCCGCCTAGGATATGAATCCAAATGTGTTATAACCGGCGACCCCTCGCAAGTAGACCTGCCCGACAGCACTCATTCAGGACTCATCGAAGCACAAAAGATTTTGAAAAACATTCCTGATCTAGGTATCTGCGAATTAACGCGTAGCGATATTGTTCGCCACCCGTTAGTTCAACGTATTATTGAAGCCTATCAAGATCATCGGGAACCGAAAGCTTAAGGAGAGAACCATGGCCTTTACCTTGCGCAAAAAAAATAAACGAATGGCAGAACGGAAGACAGAAACTCCGTTGCATCGAACCATCGATGCCAAGCCAATCGGGATTGCCGCCCTACTCTGGTTCACCACACTCCTCCTTTTCTTTGGCAGCGGTGTCATTCCAGAAATTGATCTCGTTGAAGGGCAAAAAGCACCCGCCACCCTCATTGCCTCTATCCCTTTTACATGCGAAAACCTCAGTGAAACTTCCTTCGCTCAAAGCAAAGCCGCAGCCGAAGTCGCCCCAATTTTCCAGCTCGATACCGATCCAGCTGAACAAGCTCTTCAACTCATCAATACCCTCACCTCGCGATTAAGCGAATACAAGCAAGCCTCCACCAATCAACAGCCACAAATCGAGCAATCCATCCAAGACCTACTCATCGGAACCGAATTAAAAGCAGCCCAACTCATCAATGCATGTGCCGCCGACAAGCTCACCAACTTTCAACAGCAGATGAGCAACAGCGTGATCACCGTCATGGAAACAGGCATCATCTCTGACGAAATACGTATGACCCTCTTCCAAGGTGAATCCACCCAACTACTCACTATCATCAACAAAGACGCTGAACAGACCATACCACTACAAGAAATACATTCAATCGACCGCGCACAACGGGCTTTTAAATCATTACTCTCTAATAGCGCCTGCCGCTCCCTTGTTCCTCAACTCGCGAACACCCTCATTCGAGCCAACTTAACCTATGATGACATACGAACCAACTCCCGCCGCGAAAAAGCCATGGATGCGATCGAACCCATCATCCAATCCTATCCTGCCGGGACCCCACTCGTTCGCGCGGATGAGCCCGTTACACCTCAAACCCTCCTCTTTCTTCAAGCCCACGCTGAACAACTCCTCGAAGAAAAAGATCTCAACGAACGCCGCCTCGAAGCCGTCGGGCAATCCATCATGTTACTCGCCGCCCTCATCGCCACCGCCATTTTACTACGACTCATTCAACCCGTCTTGATTAGCCAACCCGATCGGTTAGGTCTACTCGCTCTACTTTCCCTATTCACGTTGGGATTTGCTCGGCTCCTCACCTATTTATCTCTTCAAACCACACTGGTACCCACCTCCTCACTGATTTATCTCGTACCGCATGCATTTGCCGTCCTCATGGCAGCCATATTAATCAACGGAGGAGCCGCCCTCGCCCTTGGCTTCTGGTGCAGTTTTGCAACGGCAGTCTATTTCGATCAATCCTTCAGCGTCTTCGTTCTCGGAATGTTCACCACGGTTACAGCCACCACCGCCGCACGAAACGTTCACCGTCGCTCCAGTCTATATAAAGCTGGTCTCTGGATTGCAGGCGTCAACATTCTCTTCGCCTGCATCATCGCTATTTTCAATCAACCCAGTCTTATCATTTTAGCTGAACAGCTCATCAGCGCACTCGTCTCTGCCGCGCTCGCCACCATCCTTACCCTCCTCTTTATTCCACTCTTCGAAAAATGTTTCCGCATCACCACCGATATCACACTGCTTGAACTTTCCGACATGGGGCACCCGCTCTTACAAAAAATGGCCATCCAAGCACCCGGCACCTATCACCACTCACTCATGGTAGCCACCCTGGCACAGAATGCCGCAGAAACCATAGGAGCAAATTCACTCATGGTTCGCGTCTGCGCCTACTACCACGACATCGGTAAAATGGCAAAACCCGAATTCTTTTCCGAAAACATTCAAAGCGGCAACAATCCGCACGACGACCTCTCACCTCACATGAGCGCCATTGTGATTATCTCCCATGTAAAAGAAGGTCTTGCACTAGCCAAACGCCACAAATTACCCACCCCCATTTTAGACGCCATCGAACAACACCACGGCAACGGGCTCATTCACTACTTTTACAACAAAGCCAAGGAACAAATAGCGGAACAGCATTCCAATGAAACCCTCAACGAAGCCGATTTCCGTTATGGAGGCGCACCCGCGGAATCATCCGAAATGGCCATCCTTTCACTAACCGATGCCGTAGAAGCCGCTTCTCGATCTATTCAAAAACCAACCCCTCAAAAAATCACCAATCTCGTCAACGATATCTTCGCCATGAAACTACGAGACGGACAACTCGACCACGCCCAACTCACCATGGCAGAAATAAACACCATCAAAGAGTCCCTCATCTTTTCGCTTTCCAATATGCTCCACGGACGCGTAGCCTATAAATCCGATGAAGATACATCTCCAGAATCAACAAACCCAACAACCCCTTAATCTACCGATGATCCATGATCTATCTCAATGGATCGGGTCGCAGATCGAAACGCCTCAACAACCCTGGGGTGATATCACGCTACTCCTAACTGACGACACCGGAATCACCCATTTTAATCGAGAATACTTCGCCAAAAACCACCCAACCGATGTGATCAGCTTTCGCCACGACCCCATTCTAGGCGAATCCAATCACCTCACCGGCGATCTGATCATCAATGTGCAACGAGCCCACGAAGAAGGCACCCAACGCGGCGACCGCAATTTCGAACTCGCCTTCTATATCGCCCACGGCTTCGATCATCTTAACGGTGCCACCGACGATACCCCTCAAAAACGCGCCAACATGCACCGCCGCGAAAAAAAATGGATCACCCACGCCCGCGAACAGGGTCTCATTGATCACCTCTTTGACTAAGTATCAACAACCCATTCGCTTAATTCATCAACGCGCCAAGCTTCTGCAAAAAGCGCCAATTTCGCTGCGACTCTTTACGAGCAAGTTCCAACAATGAATCTGCTTCATCCGGCGCCCGATCATAGAGAGCGCTAAACCGGCGCTCATTCTGAACGAAATTAAGAAAATCACCACGCGGCTCATGGGCATCCCAACTAAATCGCTCCCCTTTTGGGCGGCTCGGGTTAAATCGATATAACGGCCAATATCCACACTCCACCGCATCTTTAGCAATCTTCGCACTCTCCATCATATTAATCCCATGTGCAATACAAGGTGAATAGGCAATGATCAATGAAGGCCCCTCATACGCCATTGCTTCCATAAAGGCCTGCTGCGTCTGCACCCGATTTGCTCCCATTGAAATTTGAGCCACATAGACATTTCCATAATTCATACAGAGATAACCCAAATTTTTCTTACCCGCCCGCATGCCCGATTCGGCAAACTTCGCCACCGCCCCCATCGGGGTCGCCTTCGAAGCCTGCCCACCGGTGTTCGAATAGACTTCTGTATCCAACACCAACAAATTCACATTGCGACCCGATGCCAACACATGATCGACACCCCCATAGCCAATGTCATATGCCCATCCATCACCGCCCACAATCCAGACCGCTTTATCCAAAAAATAATCCTGAAGCTCGATGATAGAATCAATCAACGGATGAGTTCCCTTTTCTTTACGTAATAAAATCTGCGCCGCCCACTGTGCCGCCAACGCTTCCTCCGAAAAATGATTCACTTGGCCAAGATCGACCGCCCGTCGCAACGCCGCATCCAGATCAGTATGAACTCCATCGGCACAAAGCTGTTCAACCCGCTTTCGTAAAAGAGAACGATTGCTCTCTACCGCCAACCGAAATCCCATACCATATTCCGCATTATCCTCGAACAACGAATTGGCCCACGCAGGACCGCGACCTTCATCCGTCGTGCAATAAGGAACCGTCGGGAATGTACCGCCAAAAATCGATGAACAGCCCGTCGCATTCGCCATCAATAAATGTTCCCCACACAACAGCGTCAATAACTTCAAATAGGGGGTCTCACCACAACCAGCACACGCGCCCGAAAACTCAAATAAGGGACGCTTCAATTGAATCCCCTTCACCGTCGATGTATCTACACCATCATATACATCATCTGGAAGCGCATCAAAAAAGCTCGTATTCTCCACCTCGGCTTCCGTATCGCCCTTTTCAAGGGTCGTAAACTCCAATGCTTTTAACTTAGGCGGACAGGTCTCAATACAGACGCCACAACCCGTACAATCCTCCAAATAAACCTGAATCCGATATTCCAATTCACGCTCATTCAAACTCTTCGAAGGCAACGTATCGAATGATTCCGGTGCTTGCTCCATTCGCTCCGGCTCCACTTGTTTTGCTCGAATTACCGCATGCGGACACGCCATCACGCACTGATTACATTGAATGCAATTCTCCTTAATCCACTTTGGCACCTGTGGCGCAATGCGCCGCTTTTCTAACCGTGCCGTACCCAACGGTAGCGTTCCATCGACCGGCATTTTTGAAACCGGAATCGTATCACCCTCCAGCTTCATCGTAGGCAAAATAACCTCGCGCGCAAACGCATTAGCATCGGCTGGAACTAACTCCGGAGGAGCAGCACACTGAGCCGAATGTGTTGGCACATCAACCTCTTCTAGGCCACTCCATGCCATCTCAACCGCCCGCTCATTCATCGCAATGACATCGCGACCCTTTGCGACAAACTGCTTCGCAACCGATTGCTTGATCAAGTTCGTCGCCTCATCCCGACTCACCAAATCACTCAACCCAAAAAAGAGCGTCTGCATCACCGTATTAATTCGCGTTCCCAAGCCTGCTTTTTGCGCAATCTCTAGCGCATTAATGTTATAGAAGCGAATACGCCGCTCCATTAAAATACGTTGATCTCGCTCCGTTAACCGACGAAACAGCTGATCCGTTGGAATATCCGAATTCAAAACAAATACCCCACCATGCTCAAGCGGTTCCAACATATTATATCGACCCAAATAGACCGACTTATGACATGCTACATACCCCGCCCGCTGAACAAGAAATGGATAATTTAACGCCCCCGACCCGATCCGCAAATACGACGTCGTAACGCCCCCTGCTTTCTTCGAATCATACACAAAATAACCCTGCGCATTAAAGGCCGTCTTCTCACCAATCAACTCCACACTGCTACGACACGCACCAACCGTACCATCGGAACCAAAGCCCCAAAAAATAGCGCCACGAACATCCACAGGCTCGACTTCCAATCGCTCCCCGATCGGAATCGAGCGATGCGTTACATCATCATCAATACCCACCGTAAAATCATGATTCCCCCCCGCCGCTCCATGAGCAAACACCGCCGCAATCGCTTCCGGGGTTAACTCTTTTGACGCCAATCCAAATCGACCCCCTATAACCTCGATTCCTCTCTGATTTCGCAACGCAGCCACCACGTCCAAAAAGAGTGGCTCACCCACCCCACCCGGTTCTTTTGTTCGATCTAATACCAACACCTGCCGCACCGAATCAGGAAAAGCTGATACAAATGACTCAACACCAAAAGGACGAAAAAGTCGGACTTTCATCAGACCCACTTTCTCTCCAGTCGCTTGCAAATACTCCACCGTATGCCGCACCGTTTCCGCAGCCGAACCCATTACCACAATCACCTGTGTAGCATCTATGGCACCCACATATTCATACAGTCGATATGATCGACCCGTAACGCTTTCAAGCTGCTCCAACTTCTTTTCCACTAAAGCAGGAATCGCATCATAGAAGCGATTACTCGCTTCTCGACCCTGAAAATAAACATCCGGATTTTGTGCAGCCGCCCGAACCTTTGGCTGATCCGGACGCAACGCCCGATCCCTAAACCGTCGCAATGCCTCCTCATCAACAAACGGCGCGAACTCATCTCCTTCCAACACCTCGATTTGTTGCATTTCACTTGATGTTCTAAATCCGTCAAAAAAATGAACAAAAGGCACATCAGCTTGTAACGTTACGGCATGCGCAACAAGAGCCATATCATGTGCCTCTTGCACACTGCTCGCACAGATCATCGCAACCCCTGTCTGCCGCACCGCCATCACATCCGAATGATCCCCAAAAATTGAAAGCGCCTGGGTAGCCAATGAACGCGCTGCCACATGAAACACACCCGGTAAAAGCTCCCCTGCCAATTTATAGAGCGTGGGAATCATCAATAATAATCCCTGCGAAGAAGTAAACGTTGTCGCCAACGAACCCGCAACCAATGCCCCATGCACCGCTCCCGCAGCACCCGCCTCCGATTGCATCTGAACGACCCGCACCGGCTGACCATATAAATTTGCCCTACCCGACTCAGCTAATTGTTCCACCGCCTCTGCCATCGTTGACGAAGGCGTAATCGGATAGACCGCCGCAACTTCAGAAAAAGCATACGCCACCCGTGCTGCCGCTCCATTACCATCTACTGTAACTACCTGCATATCCTGCCTCAATTCACCTGCTAGCTTTACAGAACCCCCCTTGAAAGCAATCTCAATCTCACAGAACGCAAAGACGAAAGCATGACTTGACTCTAAATCATAAAATACACAGAATACCACGGCAAAAGGACTGATAACCATGAGCCAGAATGATCATCTTAATAACTTCATGCAGACCTTCCCCCACGAAGGACTCACGTTCGATGATGTCTCTCTAATTACCCAATATGCGGACTTTCTTCCGAGCGATACCGACATCTCTTCCCGTCTCACGCGCAACATCCAACAAAAGATTCCCTTTCTCAGTGCCGCCATGGATACGGTAACCGAATCACGCATGGCAATTGCAATGGCGATGATGGGCGGAATTGGAGTAATTCACAAAAACTTAGATCCCGAAGAACAAGCCTCACACGTCAGTCGGGTAAAACATCACTTGAACGGGCTCATAAACGATCCCATCACCTTCACCATCGACGACACCCTAGAAACCATCGCCGCATTCAAAGCAGAACATGGCCTCACGTTCAACGGCTTTCCCATTTTGGATCACGATGAAAACCTAGCTGGCATTCTTACCTCAAAAGATGTGCGCTTTACCGCCTCCAAAACAGCCGCCGTCAGCGACATCATGACCACACACATTATTACCGCCGAAGCCGGTACGGATCTTCGACAAGCCTACGATCTCATGATTAAGCACAAGATTGGAAAACTCCCACTGGTTAAAGAGGGAAAATTGGTCGGACTCTACTCATATGCGGATGTACGAAGTCTCATCGAAAACGAAGAACCTCTCTTTAATCGAGATGCCAACTATCGCCTACGCGTAGCAGCCGGCGTGGGTCCAGGCGATTATGAACGTGCCGAAATTCTTGCCGACGAAGAAATCGATGTATTTGTCGTCGATACCGCTCACGGTCACAGCCACGGCGTCATCGAGATGGTTCGCTGGGTCAAAAGTAAATTTCCAGAAATTGATGTAATAGCGGGCAATATTGCCACCGGTGAAGCCGCTCTCGCCCTTCGCGATGCAGGTGCTGATGCCGTAAAAATTGGCATTGGTCCCGGCTCCATCTGCACAACGCGTATCGTTACCGGGGTCGGCATTCCCCAAATTTCAGCGATCTATTCCGCATCCCAAGCCCTACAAGGTGAAATTCCTGTCATCGCCGATGGTGGCATTCGCCACTCAGGCGATATAGCCAAAGCCATCGTCGCCGGTGCCGATAGTGTTATGATGGGCTCCGCACTAGCAGGAACCGAAGAAAGCCCAGGAGAAAAAATTCTCTACGAAGGAAGACAATTTGTCATCTACCGCGGTATGGGCAGTCTTGATGCCATGAAATCACGAGCTGGCAGCCGCCAGCGCTACGGATTAAACGATGAAGATGATCTCGTACCGCAAGGAATTGAAGGCATGGTTCCGTTCTCAGGCACCGTCAGCAAAGTAATGAAACAATACTGTGGAGGTCTTCAAGCAAGCCTTGGGTATTGCGGAAGCAAAGATATTGCCGCACTCAAACACTCTGGCAAATTTATTCGCGTTTCCGGTGCCGGTGCAATCGAAGCGCATGCCCATGATATCAAGATTACTAAAGAAGCACCAAATTACCGGCGCTAAGGAGAGCCGTTCATGCACGCAGCGCTTCTCCAAATCAACCCCACCGTTGGCGCATTACGTTCCAATGCCGACCTCATCATTCAAGAAGCCCATCGCGCTGCCGATGCGGGTGCCGAGCTTTTAATCACTCCCGAATGTGCGCTCTCAGGCTATCCACCCGAAGACCTTATTCTAAAAGATCACTTCTGCGCAGACTGCCAAAATGAACTAGACCGTCTCATAAATGAACTCCCCAAAGAGCCTCTTATTTTAATCGGCACTCCACTCCTTCGAAACGGAAAAAAACATAACGCCGCCATTGCCATCCAAAACGGCACCATCGTAGGTGAATATTATAAACAACTCCTGCCAAATTATGGCGTCTTTGATGAAAAACGCCTCTTTGCTCCAGGAACCGAAGCGCTCATTTTAAACCATACCGGAAAAAAGATTGCCGTTCACATATGCGAAGACTCCTGGGAACCCGAAGGAACGGCCGTAACGAATATCGAACAACCCATTGACCTTCTCATCAATCTATCCGCTTCCCCCTATCATCGCGGCAAACAAAAAGACCGCCTCCGTATTCTCCAACAAACCGCACAAAGTCTTTCAACTACCCTTCTCTATTGCAATCTCATCGGGGGACAAGATGAATTGGTCTTCGACGGAAGCAGCATGGTCATTGCTCCCGATGGATCACTTATCTCCCGAGCACCCGCCTTTATGACTCACACCTTGCATTGGAATACCGCATCAGCAGAGATCACTCCACCCCTGAATGAATTATCTGAAATCTATGAAGCACTCAAACTAGGTCTCCATGATTATGTTGAAAAAACTGGATTTAAAAAAGTAGTCATCGCACTGAGTGGCGGTATCGATTCCGCTCTTGTTCTCGCCCTAGCGGTCGATGCCCTAGGCACCGATCGCGTTATCAGTGTAACCATGCCATCGCGCTACTCCTCTAGTGGCACCCTACAAGATGCCATCGACATGGCAAATCGACTCCATATCCCAATTCATCAAATTCCCATTGAACCCCTTCATCATCAGTTTCAAAATCAACTCACCTCCATTTGGGAAAATAAAACCTCAGCCGAATTAACCGACGAAAACCTACAAGCACGCATTCGAGGGAATCTGATTATGGCGATTTCTAATGAATTCAATTGGCTGGTTCTAACCACCGGAAATAAAAGCGAAATGGCGATGGGCTACTGCACCCTTTACGGCGATATGTGCGGGGGATTTGCCCTCATCAAAGATGTGCCAAAAACCACTGTATTCGACCTATGCCGGTGGCGAAATGAACAATCCGAAGTCATCCCACCCGAAATCATTAACCGCCCCCCCTCCGCCGAACTGCGACCGGATCAAAAAGATACCGACTCACTTCCTCCCTACCATCAGCTCGACCCCATCCTTGAAGCCTATGTCGAGCAAGATCTAGGAATCGATGGGCTCATCAGCGCCGGATTCGACCCCGATCTAGCAAAACGCGTTATCCACGCCGTTGAACTAAGTGAATATAAAAGAAGACAATCGCCGCCTGGAGTAAAAATCACTCCCCGTTCTTTTGATCGGGATCGGCGCATGCCCATCGTCAACCGGTATCGAAACTAAAGATTCAAGAAATTCTGAAGCAGTTGTTTGCCCTCAAGTGTAAGAATCGACTCAGGATGAAATTGAACCCCATGCACCGGCAATTCAGCATGTTGCATTCCCATAATCTCGCCCTCCTCCGTCCATGCCGTAATACGTAGCTCCTTCGGAAGCGAAGACCGCTCAACAATCAACGAATGATAGCGCGTTGCCTCAAACGGATCTGAAAGCCCCTGAAAAACACTTGTTCCATCATGATGAATCGGAGAGGTTTTTCCGTGCATCAAACGCTCCGCTCGTACCACTTTTCCACCAAACACCGCACCAATAGATTGATGCCCAAGGCAGACCCCAAATACCGGCATCAATGAAGCACACGCCCTAATTAACTCACATGAAATTCCAGCCTCCCTTGGTGAACAAGGCCCCGGACTCACCAACAGTTTTTCCGGCTTCAATGCCAAAGCCTCTTCAACCGTAATTTTATCATTACGAACAACATGAAGTTCAGCACCCAACTCCCCTAAATATTGAACGAGGTTGAACGTGAATGAATCATAATTATCGAGTACCAAAATCATAGCTAACCGCTCTTTCTTGCCGAATGAAACACCTGTGCCAATGCCAACGCTTTCATCATGCCACGCGCTTTATTCTGCGTCTCTTCATATTCACACTGCGGAACCGAATCTGCCACAATCCCCGCACCCGCCTGCACATACGCCTTTTTCTTATCTAAAATCACGGTTCGAATCGTAATGGCTGAATCAAAATTTCCATCAAAACCAAAATAACCAACTGCACCTGCATAGGGGCCGCGCTTGCATTTTTCCAACTCCGCAATAATTTCCATCGCTCGCACCTTCGGCGCACCACTCACCGTTCCCGCAGGAAAGCTGGCTCGCATCACATCATAAATATCATGTTCATCACCCAATCTTCCGGCCACATTCGAAACAATATGCATCACATGGCTATACCGCTCGATCACCATCAAATCCTCTACTTCAACCGTATGATAATCACAGACTCGACCAATATCATTACGACCCAAATCCACCAACATAATATGCTCGGCCCGCTCTTTCGGATCCGCTAGCAATTCCGCTTCAAGTGCTACATCTTCTGCCGTCGTCCCCCCCCTAGGACGTGTTCCGGCAATCGGTCGCACCTCAACACGCCGATCCTGACATCGCACATGAATCTCCGGTGATGTTCCGACAATGGCACTCTCGCCCATATCCAAACAGAACATATACGGCGATGGATTCACGGCTCGAAGCGCTCGATAGACATCCAATGAGTCCGCTTCATTATCCACTTCGAAACGCTGCGATAGAACCGTTTGAATTACATCACCCGACCGAATGTACTCCTTCGCCCGATCCACCATGTCAAAAAATTCTTCCCGCGTGGTATTCGACCGCGGTTCCAAAGATTCCACCTGATCAGGCACCGAAACAGACACGCTTTGAACCGGCGTCTGTAACGCCACCTGCAATGAATCTAGCTCCTCAATGGCGCGTTCATAGGCTTTCTCTGGATCTTCCTCTACATGCGCATGCACCAACGTAATCAACCGATGCTTCACTCGATCAAAAATGATTAATCCATCTGTCACCATAAACACCATATCCGGTGCCCCTAAATCATCCTGACCAATGCGCGGCACCCGCGGCTCGAATTCCGTGATCATGTCATACCCCAAAAATCCGACCGCCCCTCCAATAAATGGAGACGCTAATCCATCATCCTTTACAGGCGTGTACTGAGCCATATGCGACTTTAAAACATCCAATGGATCCACATCTTCGAATGCTTCCACTTCACCCGCGCATTCCACTTCGACATGACGTCCATACGCCCGCAAGACCGCGCGAGGCGTACCTCCAATAAATGAATACCGACCAATCTTTTCACCGCCCTCTACACTCTCGAGTAGATAGCTATGCGAAACCTGATCCCGATTTCGTAAAAAAGTACGAACCCGCTCATACGCCGAAACCGCCGTCTCATGATCCGCGATGACCTCACGCCACACCGGCACAAGATTCCCCTGGGTGGCTTTTTCTAAAAATGTCTCTTTACTGGGATAAACCGCCATTTTTCAAACTCCCCTAACATGGCGCCTAGGCTACGCCCGAACTCCCAAATGACGCAACCCCAAAGACTAGGCTTTCAAGACCAACAATCGTTCCATCGATTGCTGCTGCATTTCTCTGACCCGCTCGATTGAATCCGCCTCATTATAACACCGAAATTCAGGAGCATTTCCACTCGGACGTAAATGTAAAACCTCTCCCGCATTAAACGTAATACGTAATCCATCCGTCCGATCCAAATGATCAACCTCTCCAAACAACGAACCAAACATCTCTTCGACCGCCGCTTTATCCTGCAATAGATTCAGAATTTTCGAACTCTCATCACTCGGAAAATTCTCTATCCGATCACTTGCGGTAAACCGCTGCGGTAGCTGCTTCACAGACGCTGAGATAGATACCTGATTCGCTTTCGCATACAGCATCACCGCCAACATCGGCAGAATCGCATCTCGAGTAGGTAACGCGGAGAGCTCTCCATCAAAAACCCTACATGCACTCTGCATTAAAAATCCACCATTCGCCTCATACCCGACCACGCCAATTTCTCCGCTAGCCTCAGCCTCCTGCATCGAAGCCACCACATAAGGCGAACCAATCTTCGTCCGTTCCACTCTTTTAAACCAACCACACGCCTCCACAGCCGTATTACAACTCACCGGCGTATGGACCGATTCCGCCCCTAAAAACCGAGCAACCAAAATGCCCGCCACATCTCCTCGTAACCACGAACCCTCCTCATCACTAATCAAGGGGCGATCACTATCGCCATCGGTTGAAACAAGGCAGTCTAGATCAAACTCCTCAGACCACTCCAATGCTAACGCCACATCATCCGCCCGAATAGCCTCCGTATCCACCGGAACAAACGTATCTGAAAAACCCAACGGTATCACTTCAGCACCCAACCGTGAAAATAGTTCAATCAACACCTCACGACCCACCGCCGAATGCTGATACACTCCCACTCTCAAATTCGCCAAACAATTCGCAGGAAACACCTTCGTATACCGTTCCAAATAAAGTGAAACCGCCGTATCCTCCTCAGCCGGCAAAGATCCCACCTCCACATCCGACCGATACAGGACTTTTTGCGCCATCATACGCACCTCATCCCGCTTCAAAATTTCCCCACTGCACTTATTAAATTTGATCCCATTCCGATCGGCTGGAATATGACTGCCCGTCACCATGATCGACGGAATCCCCTGCTCAAAACCCAACAGTGCCACCGCCGGCGAAGGAATACGACCGCAGTTCACCGGCACATATCCCATATCACGTACCGCCTGCGCAACCGCCGCCATTATTCGCCCCGTACTCGGACGCAAATCTCCCGCAATCGCTACAGACTCTCCAGCCCGTTTCAATTCATTTGATTCCTCCAAGAACGATAAAAATCCGGAGGTATATGCATGGCAAACCCCATCCGTCATCGCAGATGCCAACCCCCGGGCCCCACTCGTGCCAAACTTCACCCCGCTCTGCTCCATCAAGTCGCAGATTTGAATATCTTCGCTCATATTAAACGTCCAGATTCTCTAAGGTTGTTCCATCTCTCATATTGATTCGCCGATAATAACAATTCCGCGGCACACCCCGTGCGTTCTTTGTATGACAAATCCCACCCCGCTCCGGACGCACCACAAATAAAAGTGAATTCTGTTCACAATTCACATATGCCTCCACTAACGTGAACGTCTCACCCGAAGTCGCACCTTTCACCCATAACTCCTGCCGAGATGAGCTCCAAAGCACCAGCATCTTGCGCTTCAATGATTCCTCAAACGCCAATTGATTGATATACGCCACCAAAATAACTTCACGCGAATCCGCATCTTGCACCGCGACTGGAATAATCCCCTTCGTACCCGCCACCGCCTTCTCCAGCTTCTGCCAGTCCAAGGCCAACTCCAATCCCTCTTCTAACTCCCGACTCATTTAACTCTCTCCGTTAAAGCCTAACTGCAATGCCTTTTCTCAGCATAAACTGTTTCGTCTGCTCGACCGTAAATTCACCAAAATGAAAAATAGAAGCCGCCAGCACAGCATCTGCTTTTCCAGCAGTAACCGCTTCAGCCATATGCTCTAATGTGCCCGCCCCACCCGATGCAATAACCGGCACCGCTACCGCCTCTGAAATCGTACGCGTTAGCTCCAAATCAAAGCCCGCTTTCGTCCCATCCGCATCCATACTCGTGAGTAAAATTTCACCCGCTCCTCGACGCGTACCCTCGATTGCCCAATCCACCGCATCTAACTCAGTCGGATTACGCCCCCCATGTGTAAAAACATTCCAACGCCCCTTCGCCTGCTGACGCGCATCAATTGCCAACACCGTGCACTGCGATCCAAAACTCGCAGAACACGTATTTAAAATATCCGGATCTTTAATCGCCGCCGTGTTGAACGACACTTTGTCCGCACCCGCATTAAGCATCCGTCGCACATCCACCGCCGTACGAATACCCCCCCCCACGGTTAAAGGCATAAACACCTGCTCTGCGCACCGTTCAACAATATGCAACATCGTATCTCTTCCATCACTAGACGCGGTAATATCCAAAAAAACCAGTTCATCCGCACCCTGCTGCTCATAGGCCTTGGCACACTCCACCGGATCCCCCGCATCACGCAAGTCCACAAAATTAACCCCTTTAACCACCCGGCCATCGGTCACATCTAAACACGGAATAATTCGTTTCGTTAACATATCATTCTTTTCCCTACCAATCATCGGTTCGAAATGGAGACGCAGGAAAACCCTCTTGATTAAAAAGATTACACCCTTCCGGATTATTCGCCCATGCATATCGCACCGCTTTTGGCTCCGGGATATCAACATGTCGAACTACCACGATATCATCAACAATTACCGCTTCAGCTCGCTTAAAGATTTGATCCTCTCCTGCCACCGCAAACCAATTCAACGGTTGACCGTCTTTCGAAACCAACCCTGAGCCCACATCCGAAAAATGAATAATCACTTGATCTTCTTGAACCTCCATCGATTGATAGATCGGCCCTCCTGGCACACGCTCAAAACCATAATCATGCACCAACGCTTGCTGCGCCAAACGATACCCTATAGTCTGCTTATCTTTCGGATGAATATCCCACGCATCACCCACATCAATTCCAACCACGATACCCGCCCTCTCCACCTCTTTATGATAATCGAGAAAACTCTGGCGAATATGCGCCCAAGCCGAATCCTGAACAGCGCTCTTCACAGGCGCCATAAAATTAACGAGCTGAACAGCATAAAAAGAGAACGGATCATTCCAATCAGCCCGCCAACTCATCGTCATATTTTCCAATAAGTCACGGTAAAGCTTCGCTTCTTCATGCGAGCCAGCATTTGCCTCTCCCTGATACCAAATGACACCTTGTAAAGCATAGGGCTGCAACGGATGAATCATCCCATTGAACAGATTAGCATGATAATCTTGCGACTCAATTGGATGCCGTTTTAGCTTGGGCCACTGCCGTACCTTTTCACCCGTTGTTTTTGACCGCTCCTTAGCAGCCTTCCATTCGGCATGAATCACCTGATTCTCGCGTGCAAGCTCTTCCATCGTGATTTGAGTCGCTTCCTTCAATTTCTGATCTCGACCTGCCATAATCTTCGGATACTTTTCGAGGGATTGCATCGAACTCCATGCATGAATGGCCGTACCTCCCCAAGCCGAACTAATCAACCCAACCGGCACATTCAATTCTTCATATACCTCTCTTCCAAAATAATATCCCACTGCAGAAAAAGAACCTACACTATCCGGATGGGTCATTTTCCACCGACCTTCAAATGTAAATTCAGGTTCCGTACTAAACGTCTTTTTCACCGTGATCATTCGGATATGCGGATAGTGTGCCCGTTTTTGTTCCTCCTCATAATTCGCAGATTGTTGCACAGTCCACTCCATATTAGACTGACCCGAACAAAGCCAAACCTCTCCCACCAAAACATTCTTAATTTCGACATGATCTGAACCAGACTCAATAAACAATGTACGGGGCTTTGAGGAAGCTGACATTGATTTTAATTGTATCTGAAAATCCCCATTCTCATCCGCATACGTTTTACGAACCATACCACCAAAGCGCACCGTAACTTGTGCATTTGGATCTACTTGCCCCCAAAGAATCACTGGTTTATTTCGCTGAAGCACCATGCCATCCGAAAAGAGAGCCGATAATTTTATATCCGCTCCCGCACTCATCACAAAGAAAATCACAAGAATCCAACTCGTTACCCATTTCATTTTACCCCTCCTCGCTCCCAAGATACCAAAGCCGAACGATACACCTTTTCAACACTCACACCGCTTTGATCCGCCAACGTTATGCAATCCTCCATCTCCGGAGTCGCACTCATACATATTTGATTACGATAACCCACCTTCATCTGAACCACACCAAACTTCGTATCGACCGACTCGAACGAGCGCGATAAAACCGCACGCTCAACCGCATAAAACCGGACTCCAAATGTGGAAGATTCCTTGAATATCACATCCAGCAGAGATTCACGATCAACAGAAGCACAAACGACCTGCAATAGCACCCCAGGCCGTTGTTTTTTCATCATAATCGCCTGAGTCGTTACATCTAGTGCACCCACAGTAAATAAACGTTGAGTGAGAACACCAATCAACTCCGGTGTCATGTCATCCAAATTACATTCCAAAACCTCACAGGCAGTTGTCGGGGCATCCTCCGGCACCTCAAACAGCGTCGCACGCAATAGATTAGGTCGTTGAGAAAGAGAACGATGTCCAAAACTATACGCCGACTTCATCGCCCTCGCTCCCACAGGAGGAAAAGATCCCGACCGCCATTCACTCACCAAAGCCGCACCCGTGGGCGTCACCAATTCAAAAGGTTCATCCACCGCGTCGACCGGAAACCCTTCCAAAATCCGGAGCGTTGCCGGAGCGGGATTCGGATAAACCCCATGGGCACATTCGATGATTCCATGGCCGGCAGGTAATGAGCGAATAACCACTTCATCTAGATTTAATTCATGTTTCGCAAGACAGCATCCCACAATATCGATAATCGAATCCATCGCGCCCACTTCATGAAAATGAATCTGCTCAATATCAATTCCATGGATCGCAGCCTCCGCCTCGCCAATCCGTTGAAAAACTGCCGACGCCTCGTGCTTGACTGAATCCGGCAACGTGCTTACCTCGATCAACTTCAAAATCGTGCTTAAATGGCGTCCATGATCGTGATCATGAGGATGACTATGCTCATGATCATGCTTGTGATCATCATCTTGATGACCAGAGTGTATCTCTTCTAGCACAACACGCGCCTGCACCCCGCTCATCCCCTGAATCACCACATCATTTACAACAATTTCAAAAGGATCCACCTGCAATCCTTTCAGCGTCTCATTCAGCCCCTCCAGCGAAACACCCAAACCCACCAAGGCACCCAAGAGCATATCACCACTTGCACCGCCCACACTCTCCAACTGCAATACTCGACTCATCTCAACAAAACTCCACTAACCCCGCTTCACGCAAACTAACAAAATCAGACGCCTGCCCTTCGCGCCGCCGTCCCAATACCACATGGTCTAAAAGACGAATATCCATAATTCGACCCGCCTCAATCAACTGTTTCGTGATATTAATATCTTGTTCCGAAGGCGTCGGATCTCCCGATGGATGATTATGCAGAAGAATCACTGCATGAGCTGCCCGCTCTAACGCCTCCTTAAAAATAACCCTCGGATCAACTAAACTGCTGCTGAACGTACCCTCACTCAATTGCTGCGGCTCACAAATTAACTCACTTTTCCGATTAAGAAACAACGCCCAGAGGACTTCACGGTCTAACACCCGAGCTCGCTCACGCAAAACCGCCGCCGCTTGTTCAGGACCTCTCACTAATGGATTACGTCCAACACTCTCCCGACTCAACCGCTGAGCCAATTCAAGTGCCGCCTGAATCATCTGCGCCTTCACCGGACCCACACCCTCTATCTTTTGAATCGCCTTTATGGGTGCTTTCGCCAAAGCCGTTAACGAACCGAAGTGAGCTAACATCGTTTGTGCCACCTCCACAACATTTCGCTCGACTGTTCCCGTTCTTAACAAGAGTGCTAGTAAAACCGTATCCGACACCCCTTGAGCACCCAATCGCTCAAACTCTTCCCGAGGTCGTAATGCTCTCGGCAACTCCCGAATCCGCAATCGATGCGGCTGTACTTCATATATTTTCTCCGATTCGTCGTCCAATCTGCCTCACTTCCCAGTACTCCCAAATCCACCACTACCCCGCGTTGTATCCGATAGCTCCTGCGCCAACTCATACGTAATCGGCGAACAATCACACGCCACAATCTGGAACAATCGTTGCCCCTTCTCGACTGTATATGGCTCCGCCTTAATATTATCGCACATCGCCATCAGCTCGCCCCGATAACCCCCATCAATCAACCCGATCGAATTCGCTAATCGCAAAGGCGTCTTCGAAATGCTCGATCGCGGCATCAAAAAATAAGCACGCCCATCCGTCGGTTCACACGCCACACCCAACTTAATCGCTACCGTCTCTCCCGGTGCGATCGTGATCTCCTCTAACACATATAAATCCAACCCCGCATCACCCGCATGAAAGTGTCCGTGCTCCTCATACATAGCGCTAGCCGTCTCATTGAGTGGCTTCATCTTCAAATGCATCTTATATTCTCCATTGTCTAAAGTTGTTCTACACACTACATTAACGACCTCTCAATAACAAGGAGTTGAAATGCCATCGATTGCCATACTGGGATCAGGAAATGGATCAAACGCGCAAGCACTGATCGATGCCGTTGAAGCTGGCACATTGGAGGCAACCATTGCCTGCATTATCTCAGATGTGCAAAACGCTCGCATTCTCGAACGCGCAAAAAAACACCATATTCCTGCTCATTATATCGATTGCGCGCCCTCCCCACACGTCCTCCGCGATCAAGCGGAAGCCGCTGTCCTCCAACTCATGGAACACTACCACATCGACTATATTATTTTAGCCGGCTTCATGCGGATTGTAAAAACAGATCTGCTCAACCGATTTCCCAAAAAAATAATCAACATTCATCCCTCCCTACTTCCCGCTTTCCCCGGACTGGATGCCGGACGGCAAGCTTTTGAATCAAATGCCAGCGAGACCGGATGCACCGTTCATTATGTGGATGCTGGAATGGATACCGGTGATATTATTCTTCAAAAAAAGATTTCTATCGATGCAACAGATACGCTCGAAAGCCTCATGCAAAAAATGCATATAGCCGAACACATCGCCTATCCAGAAGCCCTCAATCTTCTCTTCAACCTCGAGATAAATCGATAAAGAACATCACCCATACAACAGCGGTAACTGATCTTCTGCTTGGCAAAACCAATTCTTTGCCTACTATGTTCAGGTAACGAATCAGCGGGGATCAAAACGATGGCATCAGAGAAGTGGGGCTCTAAACTAGGTGTAATTTTAGCGGTAACAGGCAGTGCCGTTGGACTCGGAAACTTTCTTCGCTTTCCCGGCGTAGCCTGCGCCAATGGTGGCGGTGCCTTTATGATTCCCTATATCATCGCCTTCCTTATCGTCGGTCTACCGATTGCATGGGTCGAATGGGCGATGGGTCGATATGGAGGAAAAAAAGGATTCTCATCAGCTCCCGGTATTTTCCGAGCCATCACGGGTAAAGATCGCTCCGCGCAAATCGGCACACTCGCTCTAATCATTCCCGTTATCATATATATGTGGTATGTCTCCATTGAAGCATGGTGCCTCGGATATGCGTGGAAATATTGGTCCGGTGGCATGCAAACCATTGTGACCGCCGCACAACAAGCCGCCCCCACAGATGGAAAAATCGATGCAGGCATTCAAGCCGTTCAAAACTATCTACTCCATTTTGCAGGCATTGTTCCCGAAAACGAGAACACCGCAAGCGGCAACTTTCGTATTCTTCGCCAATTCACACAAGGCAGCCTTCCCTTTCTGCTCTTCTGCTTCACCATAAACTTTATTCTTATCTATCGTGGAATTAACAAAGGCATTGAATGGTTCTGCCGATGGGCTATGCCAGCACTCCTCTTCTGCGCACTCCTCATCCTTGTCCGAGTACTGACCCTTGGCACCCCGAACCCTGCCAATCCCGATGCCTCCATCCTTAATGGACTCGGTTTTATGTGGAACCCCGTTGGTCACAACCTGATCGACGGAGGCTTAGTCCAAGTGAGCTTCTGGGAAGCGCTTTCTCGACCGCAAACGTGGCTCGCTGCTGCTGGACAGATTTTCTTCTCACTCTCCGTCGGCTTCGGGATCATTATGACCTACGCCTCGTACACGAAAAAAGAGGACGACATTGCACTAAGCTCCGTCTCTGCTGCATCGGGTAATGGTTTCTTCGAGGTAGCTCTAGGAGGTATGATTGTGATTCCCGCAGCATTTATCTTTCTAGGACCTGAATCGATTATCTCAGCTGGAGAAAAAGCGAGTTCCCTCTCCCTCGGCTTTTTAGCTCTTCCAGGCGTCTTTGAATATATGCCAGCCGGGCATTTCTTTGGTGGACTCTTCTTTTTTCTCCTATTTATTGCGGCTATTACCTCTTCACTCTCCATGCTTCAACCCGCCATCGCCTTTCTCGAAGAAGGTCTTGATTTAAGTCGGCAGGCTGCCGTCACTCTTCTCGGCTTTATTACGGCGATTGGCGCTCTATTTGTTTCACTCATGAGCCACGGACTTACCGTCTTAGATCATATGGATTTTTGGACCGGCAACTTCTGCATCTACCTACTCGCTACCATCGAAGTGATCTTCTTTTCCTATGTAATGGGTCTGGACCGAGGTCTTAAAGAACTCGCATCAGGTGCAGAAATGAAGTTACCCAAGATACTCCCCTTCGTACTTAAATATATCACTCCACTCTTCTTACTTATTATTTTTGGGTGGTGGCTCAAAGATCAAGTCTTCTCCAATGGACCCTATATTCAAGCTCTACAATCCGATCCAACCGTACAATTAACCGTTGGATTTATTATCATCACAACGCTCTTCTTCTCACTACTTGTTCACATAGCCGTGAGACGATGGAATAAAATAGAAGCAACCCCACAGGAGGAATCACCATGAGCCCAACCGGATGGATCATTATGCTGACGAGTGTTTTCGGGATGACCGCACTTTTTTCATGGTGTATCTTTAAAGTACTCACCCATAAAGATGCTTCCGATCAGATTCACTCCCCTGCGGATATTGATCCGCACGATCAAGATGACTGATCTAATTACGGTGACGAAAAGTAATGCGACCTTTTTCTAAATCATACGGCGAAATTTCTACCGTTACTTTATCACCGACAGCAATTCGGATGAAATGCTTCCGCATTTTTCCAGAGATATGACACAGAATCTCGTGACCGTTTTCCAGTTCTACCCGATACATCGTAGCCGGTAATACTTTTTTCACGACTCCATCTGTTTCAATTACATCTTCTTTTGCCATCATTTCCCTTTCGGTATAAGCGGACAATCTACACGCTGAACATTTCTTTACAAGCCCGAACTATCAAAGCGCTCGGCGACCCGCGATTAACTGATCCACGACCGACGGATCCGCTAACGTCGAAACATCCCCTAGCTCATCCACTTCTAAACTCGCAATCTTTCGTAAAATACGGCGCATGATTTTTCCAGAGCGTGTCTTCGGTAGCCCAGGTGCGATTAAAATGTGGTCGGGCGTTGCGATCGGACCAATCTGATCACGAACCGTTTGGCGCAACTGCATCACTAAATCATCCGATTCCTCGATATCGCTTTTAATAATCACATAAGCAAAAATACCCTGTCCTTTTATCTCATGCGGAAATCCTACAACGGCGGCTTCAGCACAAGCTGGGTGTTGAACTAAGGCACTCTCTACCTCAGCAGTACCCATACGATGACCCGATACATTAATCACATCATCCACCCGACCCGTAATCCAATAGTACCCATCCTCATCACGCCGGCATCCATCTCCCGTAAAATAGCACCCCTTGAAAGGACTTAAATACGTCTGCATGTATCTCTCATGATCCCCATAAATCGTGCGCGCAATAGAAGGCCATGGTTTTTTTATAGCCAAGAGTCCAGAAATACCATTTCCCTCTAATTCATTACCCTTCTCATCTAATATAACAGGTTCGATTCCAAAAAATGGAAATGTAGCAGATCCAGGTTTTGTGGGCGTTGCACCGGGTAACGGTGTGATCATGATTCCACCTGTTTCAGTCTGCCACCACGTATCGACGATATTACACTGCTGCTGACCCACCATATTATAATACCAATTCCAACTCTCCGGATTAATCGGCTCACCCACACTACCGAGTACCCGCAAAGACGAGCGATCATATTTCTCAACAAAACCATCCCCCATCCGCGCAATCGCACGAATAGCCGTTGGTGCTGTGTAAAATTGTGTAATTTTAAGCCGCTCGACCATATCCCAGTAACGGCCTGCATCCGGATAGGTTGGAATCGACTCAAACAGCACCGTTGTCGCCCCGTTGGCTAGTGGACCATACACCACATAACTATGACCCGTGATCCAGCCAATATCAGCAACACAGGCATAGACGTCGTCTTCCCTGTAATCAAAGACATATTTATGCGTAAGCATCGTATACAACAAATATCCTGCCGAACTATGCTGCAATCCCTTTGGCTTCCCTGTAGAGCCTGATGTGTAGAGAATAAAAAGCGGATCCTCACTCTCCATCACTTCCACCTCACATTCAGAATCAGCAGCTTGCATCGCTTTGCCTAAATCGACATCACGAGGCACATTGAAATCTACATCTGCATTCGTATGCCGATACATAAATACATGCTCTACGCAATCACAGGCTCTTATCGCCTCATCAACCAATGACTTTAATGCAACTTTCTTCTGACCCCGACGTCCTTCATCAGCGGTAATAACCGCCTTACACGAAGAGTCCATCACCCGCTCCCGCAATGCTTCCGCACTAAATCCAGCAAACACCACGCTATGAATAGCCCCAATTCGTGCACAAGCTAACATCGCATAAGCCGCCGCAGGAATCATCGGCATATAAAGTGCAACCCGATCACCTTTTCTAATCCCATAACTGCGCAATACGTTTGCCATTCGACAAACCTCATCATGTAATTCTTGATACGATATCTCGCGAACATCGCCCGGTTCATCACCCTCCCATAAAAGAGCAGTCTTTGCCCCCCGCTCCTTGAGATGACGATCTATGCACTGAGCAGAAATATTTAACAATCCGCCTTGAAACCACTCCATCTTTCCCGACTCTAAATCAGCTGAACAAACCGTATCAAAAGAACGAATCCAATCGATGTTTTCGACAGCTTGCTCATTCCAAAACACGTCCGGATCTTCAATACTTTGCCGATAAAGAGTTTCGTACACCTCCATCGAAGGCACATATGATTTCTCTCGCACAGCCGCGGGGGGTGCATACACTTCAGGCTTAGACGCATTCAACATATTGGACTCCTTCTTAAACGTATCCACATTACCGAATGAAGAAAACCAGACAACCGGTTTATTCAAAAACCATTAAACTTTAGCAGGGAAAGAAATGGTAAAACACGTGCCTACGCCTTCTTCACTCTCTACATCAATGGTTCCCTGATGATGATCAATAATCGTTTTAATAATCGAAAGCCCAAGTCCACTTCCATCTTCTTCATGAGTCGTATAATGCAAATCAAATATTTTTTCTTTAACCTCATCTAATATGCCAACTCCATTATCTTTCATACGAAAAATAACAAAAAGCTGTTCCTTAGATGGATCTAATTCATTCGTTACTTCAATTTGCAAACACGGATCTAAACAAGAACCCATCGCATAGAAAGCATTAATCGCTAAGTTCACGATCATTTGTTGCAACTGAACTTTTTCGCCATACATTTGAGCCACATCGAGATCCGTCTTCACCTCGAATTGAACAGATTCGGTCGCCAACATTCGAAGCAATTCCAACGAAGATTCAACTATATTTCCCAATGAAACCAACTCCATTTCATGCGATTCTTGATGAGAAAATTGTAAAAGCTGATCTAATAATTTCTTACCACTCTCCCCGCCATTATAAATATCCTGCAAATATTCGCTGGCCTCATTGGTGGGTCCGAGCTCCTCTAAGCCTAATGAAGAAAAACCCATCATAGCTCCAAGGATATTTTTCATTTCATGCGAGACACGACATAACATACCACCCAAAACCGCCATCTTGTGCTCATAACGCAATAGCTTCTCGCTCATGCTTTCTTGGCTCAAGTTGCGTTGCAAAACCAACAATCCACGCAAGCCGGATGATGATTCAATGAGAGGAATCCGCACGCTGTAATGGTAGGAATTCCGTCCGTTAGCATCAACGCTCCATTCCTCTATCTCCATCGGTTCATCGGCTGCCAAGGCTCGTAGATCATCCATATGGCTTTTCTGTGCCGCTCCATTGGGCAAGACATCGGTAGCCTGTTTTTGACCAATATGATCTTTTTCAACTCCAGCAAATTCCGCATATGCATCATTGCAACCCAAATAAAGGCCTCGACTATCTTTCACATAAATAGGATCAGGCAATGCATCAATCAGTGTATGCATTAATGACTGCTGATAGACCAATCGCTTTCCTACATTCAATCGAGCTATCAATTCTGCGCTATCAAATGGTTTTTTAATATAGTCATCAGATCCCATTCTGAAGCCCTGCGCCACATCATCTCGATCAGCCTTTGCCGTTAACATAATAATGTATGGAGGAACCGGTTTATCCAATTTGCGAATCTGTTCGCAAACTTCGATGCCGCTTAATCCCGGCATCATCCAATTCAATAAGACCATCGAAGGCGCATCCGATAACTGCATAACAACCATCGCCTGTGCACCATCTTCTGCAACCACAGGTTGGTATCCTGCTTTTTCTAATGTTTTAACCAATAATTTGCGTGAAAACGCATTATCTTCTACTACCAATACCCTCATATAATCCCGTCGAAAACCTAAAAATGATCGGTATCGTCAACAACTTCTTTCACCGCAGGAACACGCTCTTTAAACAGTGATTCAATTCCATTTTTCATGGTCATACGAGCGCCTGGACATCCTTTACATCCACCTTCTAACTCAATATATACAACCCCTGCCTCCACTTTCGTAATCACGCCGCCACCCCCGTGGGATGCTAATGCAGGCGAAACTTCATCATCCATAATTACTTCTAATGCATCTAGAATTTCTTGATCTGTCATTTAGGCACTCCTTCAATCATTGACATACTCTTTTAATATCACTACACCTTTGCCTGCTTTGCAACCTCATAGTAAACCACAGTTATGCAACAGATATTGATCCAACTCATAAAAGGCATCCTCATCGGAGCGGCCAATGTTGTACCCGGCGTATCCGGTGGAACCATGGCCCTACTCACCGGCATATTCGAACGATTGATTAACGCAATTAGCGCATGCAACAAAGACGCTCTATTCCTACTTCGTAACCGGAAATTTATTTCATGCTGGAACCAAATTGATGGCCTCTTCTTATTCACCATTGGAACCGGGGTTTTAATCAGTCTCTTCTCATTTGCCAAACTGCTTGATTGGCTCTTTATTCAGCATAAGCTTTATGTTTGGTCCTTCTTTTTTGGTCTTATTCTCGCTTCGGTTTATGCCGTCGGAAAAACTATTCGAAAATGGAATCCCTCCGTAGCGATTTTTTTTATAGCCGGAACGATAACAGCAAGTAGCATGGCACTCCTAACCCCCGCTACAAGCAATGATTCAACCCTCTATCTCATGCTGTGCGGGGCCATTGCTATGTGTAGCATGATTCTCCCTGGATTATCGGGTTCCTTCGTCCTCCTTCTTATGGGTAATTACGAGCTGGTAATCAATGCGATCAGTCAACTACACCTAGAAACACTCATCCCATTTGGATTAGGAGCGCTACTTGGCATCGTTGTTTTTGCCCGACTGCTTAGTTGGATCTTTCGAAACTATCACGACCAAACGGTTTCTCTTCTTACGGGTTTTATTTTTGGTTCATTATCCGTTTTGTGGCCATGGAAAAGTGAAATTATCCAGACCGTCATAACCGGAAATGAATGGAAAGAGAAAGTAATTGGATATACGTATGCACTTCCCAAAAACGAACTGGAAACCTACATCTCAATAGGTCTTATCATAACTGGAATCCTCATTCTATTTTGGACCGAAAACGCCTCTAGATCAACCACACCCAAAACGCATTTACATTAATCGAGTTCGATTAAGATGATTCCTAATAACACCGCCTAATAACCAAGCATCCCGAAAAGGTTCCACATGGCTCTGCTGATGATCCCCATAAATTGTTGATATTTGCACCGAATCAATCCGGATCTTACGACTAGCGGCACGTAAGAGAACATCAAACTCAAATGCAAAACGCTGCTCTGAACTCATAATAAACGGCAAAATATCGGATCGATAAAAACGGAATCCGCACGGCGGATCAGCAACATAAATTTTCATTAATCGATTCAACGTATAAGCAAAAAAACGATTTGTCCATCTCCTCAAAATGGGCATGCCACGTGTATTAGCCATCCGATTTCCAATCAAAATTGGTATCCCAGTCCGCTCATAAGTATCTAAAAAAAGCGGAATCTCTTGTGGATTATGCTGCCCATCTCCATCAACAACTACAACCGCATCCATCTTTCGCTCAAGCATCGCCTTGAAGCCCCGTTTCAGTGAACTCCCTTTTCCCAAGTTTCTACGATTACGTAATACCGTCGCCCCGGATTGCTGGGCTAATGCAGCCGTATGATCACTCGATCCATCATCAACGACAATCAACTCAGAAGCACCCAGCTCCATAACGCTTCTAACCAATGAACCAATCGTGCCTGCTTCATTGTGTGCACAGATTAAAACACCATATTGTTTAATCTTCATGCCTCAACCCATTTAACGTTAGGTACGGACCATCAGATCCGCTCGATACGAAGAACGAACTAAAGGTCCTGATGCAACAGCATCAAAACCAAGTTTATATGCATAGTCTTCAAGCTCTACAAATTCTCTTGGCTCCGCATATCGATGAGTTCGAGCGTGATCTCTTGTAGGTGACATATATTGACCAATTGTGAGCAACCGTACTCCATTTGTATAAAGGTCCTGTATCGTTTCGCGGACCTCCTCTTCAGTTTCACCCAAGCCTAACATAATACCCGATTTCACCTTTATATCGCTGTGTTCAGAAGCCCACCGAAGAACACTCATTGATCGATCATACGTAGCACCAGAACGGATGGCACGTTGAAGCCGCTTAACCGTTTCAATGTTATGATTAAACACGATAGGTTTTGCATCGAGCACTTTCACGAGATTTTGCTTTCTCCCCCAAAAATCTGGTGTAAGCACCTCTACGGTTACCCCAGACACACGCTCTTTTACTGCTACTATGGTCTCAGCCCAAATCTGAGCACCTCCATCAGCAAGATCATCACGAGTTACACTCGTTATCACCACATGCTTTAATTTCATTCTTTTCACGGCTTCTGCCACCCGCTGCGGTTCCTCCAGATCTAACCCGTTAGGCTTTCCAGTAGCAATCGAACAAAACCGACAATCACGAGTACAGATATTCCCTAATATCATTACCGTAGCAGTGCCATGGTTCCAACACTCATGTCTGTTTGGACACTTTGCATCCTCACAAACTGTATGTAATCCATTTTTCTTTAAAGCATTATGGGTTTCGCTGTATGACTTATCAGTTTGAATAGGTCTGCGTAACCAATCCGGCAATCGCAGAGGACGTACCGGTACAACTTCTTCAATTTGCTCCATTTTCAGCTCCGAATTTTGTACATAAAGACGACTGCAAACTTAACACAACCCATTTCTCGTGGAAGCTCAATTTACATGAAGGATGGATTCAGCAACTTCAAATTGATCCTACAGATCTCAATATAGACTTTTTCATCTTAAAAAAGTACGCTGACCAAATCATATGAAAAATCAATTAATCGCCCTCATTCCCTCTCATCGGTCTTTCACGTATCTGCATAGAACAAACTTTGCTTATCCAGATCAATCTATTGAAATCCTCACCCACGGAGATGAACGATGAAACATCACACTCTCATTATTGGAGCTGGCCATAGTGGCGTTACCTTAGCCGCGTCCTTACGAACCAAAAACTGGAAAGGCCCCATCACTCTGATAGGTGATGAAAATCACCTTCCTTATCAACGCCCACCCCTCTCAAAAAAAGCACTCCAAAACGTTCAGTTTACCGAACCTACGCCACTTCGCCCCGAAAAATTCTACCAAAAAAACCAAACCCAACTCATACAAAATAGTCGAGTAACATCGATTGATCCGCAAAATCATACCGTGCAATACAACAAACAAACCATCCGTTACGACAGACTCATACTCGCAACAGGATCGAATCCAATTACACCTGCCATCCCGGGTCTACCAAACGTGAAATCTTATCAACTCAGAACAGCTGATGATGCCAATCGGCTTCATAACATAATAAATCCATCCAAACACATGCTCATTCTCGGAGGAGGCTTCATAGGTCTAGAAGTAGCTGCATCCCTTCGTCAACGAGGAATCGAAGTTTCATTAATTGAAAGAGAACCCCGTATTCTAAATCGAGTTGCTGTTCCGGTTGTGGCTGATTTTCTTAAAAAAACACATCTCGATAACGGTGTGCGAATCCATTGCAATGCAACCATTGATTACATCTCTAAAACGTCAGACCAGATAATCCTACATTCAACGACCGATCAGGCCTACAACGGACATGAACTCATAGTGGGCGCTGGTTCAATTCCCAATATCGAACTTGCCGAGCAAGCCGGACTTCAAATCAATAACGGAATACAAGTCGATGAACACAATCAAACATCGCATCCCGATATTTATGCGATTGGCGACTGTTGCAATCAATTCAACAAACGCTACCAAACTGACCTTCGCCTAGAATCAATCCAAAATGCATTAGACCAAGCCAAAATGCTTGCCGCTCACTTATGCGGCGAAACGACTCTTCAACAAGCACTCCCATGGTTCTGGTCGGATCAGTACAATACCAAACTCCAAATAGCAGGGATTCGCGAACAAGCGGATACCCAAATTATTCGATCCAATTCACCCCATGCAACCGCTTTCAGCGTCTGGCATTTCAAACAAGGCAAACTCGAAGCCATGGATGCCATTAACAGCCCTCAAGAATTTAATATTGGGAAAAAACTGATTCAATCAGAGGTAGCTCTACCCATAGAATCCATCGCTGACACAACCGTTGATCTTAAATCACTTCTCTAAAAAAGGAGCACCCCTCCCAGACCGTCGCTAGATTATACTTTTTTGAACATAGCTATATTTTGTTCAAGTTTCTCTCTCTTCTCTTTCAGCTCGATCTCTTTAGCCTCTTGTACCGCCACCACTTCTTTCGGTGCCCGATCAACAAAATTAGAATTTGCTAGCTTTGCCTGAACCCCTTTAAGATGTCCCTCAATCAGTTCAAGTTCACCTTGAATTTTCTTTAGCTCCGTTTCCACGTCAATCAAACCTTCAATCGACATGTAAACCGTTCCTAATTTTGATATACCGCTCGGCATGGCACCCGTCGGTTCATATTCATCATGCACATCCAACGCTTCCGCTTTAAGCGCAGCCATAATGGAAGCAGTATCCGAATCAATATACTGCACCGTCTCTTGATCATTCGCACGGATAGCGAAACAAGCCGTCTGCTTTATCGCCAATCCATAATAAGAGCGAAGAATACGTCCAACCCTAATTAAATCATGTTTTCCTTCAACGTATTGAACTATGTTCGAATCAATTTGATCCACCAACATCGGTTTAGGCCAAGCCGCTTTAAGAATCCGTTTTTCAGTATGATTGTAATTCATACCCGTCCATAGCTCTTCCGTCAAAAAGGGCATAAAGGGATGCAACAAGCGCAACGCTGCATTGAACACGCGATGCATCACAGACAACGTTCGGCACTTCTCCTCTTCGCTTCCTCGATAAAGTAAAGGCTTCGAATATTCAACATAACGGTCGCAGTAGCTGTGCCAAAAGAAATCGTAAAGCGCTAGTGTCGCATCATTAAAACGATAACGTTGCAAATGATCTTCTACCGCAGCAATGGTCTCATTCAGTTTCGAGATAATAAACTGATCATCCGGCGCCAATTCCACGCCATCGCAGGAAAGCGACTGAACATCTATTCCCTCGGAATGCATTTCCATAAATCGCGCCGCATTCCATAGTTTCGTCATGAAATTACGCCCAATTTCAAACTTCTCATCATTGATGTAAACATCCTGACCCGTTGCCGTGATCATCAACAACGAAAATCGTAAAGCATCCGAACTATATTTTTCGATAATATCTAAAGGATCTATAGAATTACCGAGACTCTTAGACATTTTGCGCCCTTGATCATCTCGCACAGTTCCATGGATGTAGATATCCTTAAAAGGAATTCGTTCTCTAATATCCTCATCCGTTAACTCTTTTTTATTATCACCATATAATTCAAGCCCAGCCATTATCATTCTTGCAACCCAAAAGAAAATAATGTCAAACCCAGTCACAAGCGTGGAGGTCGGATACCAATTTTGCAGATCTTTTAACTCTTTTTCAGTTGGATTAGGCCAACCCAAATTAGCCATAGGCCACAAATAAGATGATGCCCAAGTGTCTAAGACATCAGAATCTTGTTCCCAATTCTCGATATCACAAGGAGGATGAATAGATACATACACATGTTCTCTATTCGCGTAGTCCAAATCATCTTTGGCAACTCCTTTTTTATACCATACCGGAATTCGATGTCCCCACCATAATTGACGACTTATACACCAATCTTGAATACCGTTCAGCCAGTGCAAATACGTTTTTTTCCAGCGATCTGGATGAAATTTAATAATCCCTTTTTCTACGGCTCTTTTCGCTTCTTCAACTTTAGGATACTTAAGAAACCATTGTTCAGATAATCTCGGTTCTATCGGAACATCTCCTCTTTCCGAAAAACCGACGACATTTTCATACACTTCTTTTTCAATGAGTAAACCATCTTTGTCTAATTGCTCAACGACTTTTTGACGGGCTTCGAATCGGTCTAATCCCTGAAATAGTTCACCCGCCTCTTTTTTAAGAATTCCAGACTGATCAATCACCTCAATCATCTCAAGATCATGTCTTTGACCGATCTCAAAATCATTCTTATCGTGTGCAGGAGTCACTTTTAAACATCCCGTTCCAAACTCCCGATCCACATAAGTATCTCCAATAATCGGAATCTTACCTTTTGGATAAGGTCGCCATATTTTCTTTCCAATCAGATGATTATATCGCGTATCTTCAGGATGAACTGCTACAGCAGAATCGCCCATGATTGTTTCTGGCCGAGTTGTAGAAATTTCTAAATGCGTTTTTTCTCCCGACTTTTCAACCAATTCATAGCGTAGTTTATATAAAAACCCCTGCTGAGGCTTCATCGTAACTTCTTCGTCAGAAATAGCCGTTTGGGTGCCCGGACACCAATTTACCATTCTTTTACCACGATAAATGAAACCTCGATCATACAGCGTAACAAACGCCTGAAGTACGGCATGCGAATACCCTTCGTCTAAGGTAAATCGGGTACGATCCCAATCGCAAGAAGCCCCTAATTTTTTTAATTGATTTAGAATGATACCGCCCGATTCATTTCGAAAATCCCAAATCTTCTCAACAAATTTTTCTCTACCTAAATCATGCTTTGTATGGCCGGTCTCTTCTCTTAATATTCTTTCGACCTTTGCTTGCGTTGCAATGCCTGCATGGTCTGTGCCTGGGATCCAAATCGCATTCTTACCTTCCATCCGTGCCACACGAATCAAAACATCTTGAATCGTATTATTCAGTGCATGCCCCATATGGAGAATTCCCGTTACATTCGGAGGGGGAATCATGATACAAAAAGCATCTCCCTCATCAGCAGAATCCGCATGAAAACAACCCTCTTCAATCCAGGTCTGATACCATTTTTCTTCGCTCTGTTTGGGATCATACGTCTTCGATAAAGTTGCCATAAAACTATCCAGTTTAGCTAGCTAGCGATACGTCGCCAACCTAGTCCTGTTCTTCTTCCAAAAATAATTTATACTCAATGCCATCCACAAGCGCTTCCCAGGATGCTTCAATGATATTTTCAGATACGCCTACCGTGCCCCAATTCGAAGATCCATCCGTCGACTCAATTTGAACCCGTGTACGTGCTCCGGTCGCCTCATCCGGATCCAGAATATTAACCCGGTAATCAGCCAACTGAACCCCTTCAATCGAGGGGAAGAACGTAGAGAGTGCACGTCGTAATGCCATATTAAGAGCATCAACGGGACCATCCCCTTCACCCACGGTAAACGCTGTTTCTCCATCCACTTTCAACTTTATAGACGCCTCAGAAACACAAGGCTCATCTTTACTCCGCTTTTCAACGATCACTCGGAAGCCTTCCAAGTCGAAAAAGTTTTTATGCTCCTTCAGAACTTTCTTAATCAACATTTTAAAAGAAGCATCTGCCGACTCATAGACATAACCCTCTTGCTCCATCTGCTCCATCTTCGAGAGTATTTCCCGAATTTCAGGCGATTTACGATCGATATTTTGGAGACCCATTTCTAGCAGCTTCTCCATCACATTACTCGCACCCGAGAGCTCAGAAATCAAAATACGCCGACTATTGCCTACCGAATCCGGAGGTACATGCTCAAACGAAACCGCTACTTTTCGAACTCCATCCACATGCATCCCCGCTTTGTGAGCAAATGCACTGTCACCTACATATGCCGCCCGTTGGTTGTCTCGCAAATTGGCCTGTTCATTCACAAATTGAGATACCGCCTTAAGATTCTTTAACTGCTCTGGATCCACCAAACAGGTTTTATCCGTTTTTCTAATTAGGTTTGCGACTACAGATACTAAATTACAATTTCCACATCGCTCACCAAAACCATTAATCGTGCCCTGTACATGAACCGCTCCAGCGCGCACGGCTTCCATCGCATTCGCCACACCTGTTTCCGAATCGTTGTGTGTGTGTGCACCCACCGCCATCTCAAACGTCTTCTTAACCACGGATGTGATCTCATAAACTTCATGTGAAAGACATCCACCGTTCGTATCACACAGCACCAAAACATCGGCACCGCCGGTTTTAGCTGCGGCCAATGTCTTCAGCGCATATTCGGGTGCATCCTTATATCCATCAAAAAAATGTTCAGCATCATAGATTACTTCTTTTCCATGAGATTTTAGAAATCGACAAGTATCTTCAATCATAGCCAAATTTTCTTCAGCCGTGGTCTTCAAAACATCCTCAACATGCAGCAACCAACTCTTACCAAAAATAGTACAAACCTCCGTATCTGCCTCCAAAAGTGCCTGTGCACCTCGGTCTTCTTCAACCGCAATGCCCGCACGACGAGTGCTCCCGAATGCTGCTATTTTCGCATGCTTTAATTTAACTTTTTTTATATCACGAAAAAAGGCCATATCTTTTGGATTTGAGGCTGCAAACCCCCCTTCAATATAATCCACACCAAATGAATCAAGCATCTGAGCCACATGAATTTTTGACACAGGAGAAAACGTAACACCCTCAGCCTGAGCACCGTCTCTTAACGTAGTGTCGTAGATCAAAACCCGATTATCAGCCATCATACTTTTCTTCCTCAGGGATCATAGAAAGCCCACTCATCACCTTCTACTTACAATCTAACTTAAACCCACTTCTCTTAAAAAGAGCATGCTTTATGCGCTGTGCTCCTGATTTTCAAGATACCGTTCAGCTTCTAATGCAGCAGCACAACCCGTGCCTGCCGCCGTTACCGCTTGGCGATAAATCCGATCTGCCACATCCCCAGCCGCATAGACCCCCGCTAAAGATGTTTTTACACCGTCTGCAACCAAATAGCCCACTTCATCTGTTTCAAGCATGCCAGCAAATACCTCTGTATTAGGCTTATGACCAATTGCAGAAAAATAGCCCTTACACTCCACTTCACTCACTTCATCGTTTTCTCTATTCCGTAACCGAACGCCAATAACTCCGCTCTCATCACCCAACACCTCTTCCACAACCGTATTCCACGCAATATCAATTTTCTCATGTTCGATTGCGCGTTGTGCCATAATCTTCGATGCTCTAAACGCATCTCGACGATGAACCATTGTTACTTTAGATGCAAATCGCGTGAGAAAAATGGCTTCCTCACATGCCGTATCGCCACCTCCCACAACCACTACAGGGAGATCTCGATAAAAAGCTCCATCACAGGTCGCACACGCCGAAACCCCTCGTCCCAGAAAAGCCTCTTCTGAAGGAAGACCTAAATACTTTGCCGTCGCACCCGTTGCGATAATCACCGTTTTGGTTTCAATCGTCTCTCCATCCGTTAACTGCAGCGAATACATTGAATCGCATGCCTGCATTTCAACCACTTCACCAAAAATATACCGCGTACCAAAACGTTCTGCTTGAGCCCGCATATCAGCCATCAGCATCGTTCCATCTACTCCATTCGGAAATCCTGGATAATTCTCCACATCACTCGTGGTCGTCAACTGACCACCCGGTTGCATGCCCTCTATCACAATAGGCGATAAATTTGCACGTGCTGTATAAATGGCAGCAGTTAACCCTGCCGCTCCGGCTCCAATTATTACGACATTTTCCATGTATTAAATCCTTCTTTAAAAAACGAAATATACCGCTTCATTTCAAAATACTTCAAACCAATTCGATAGATTAAGATTCATACTCAGATCAATTAGTGTCACTTTCGTTTGACTCAACCTCATCAAAAAAACATAGTTTGGCATTTCAGATAACAAATGGAGAGATCATGGATTTTGATGTGATAGTTATAGGAGCAGGTCCTGGCGGATATCCCGCCGCCATTAAAGCAGCTAAGATGGGTGCTAAAACAGCCATCATCGAGCGCGAATGGCTTGGAGGAACCTGCTTAAACTGCGGATGCATCCCTACTAAAACATTAATAGCAGGTGCGGAAACCTATCAAAAAATACTTCATGCAGAGAGTTTTGGAATCAACGTTAATCAACCCGAAATTGATTACTCGGCGATGAAGAAAAGAAAAGATAAAGTCGTTGAAACACTCAAAGGAGGCATCGGATCTCTCCTCAAGGCCCATGGAATTACCGTCTTTGAAGGAACCGGCGGATTTAAAGATGCCAACACCATTACCATTCAATCTGCCGATGGATCCTCAGAAACCATAACCGGAAAAAACATTATCATTGCTACCGGCTCTACCTCGACCGTCCCCGGATTTATTCCCGAAAATGACCGTGTTGTGGAAAGTCGTTCCTTCCTCGACATGGAAAAACTTCCCAACTCGTTATTGGTACTCGGTGGTGGATATATCGGATGCGAACTTGCCTGCATGGCCGCGGGGCTCGGTGTAAAGGTAACTGTTGTGGAACTGCTAGATGATGTTCTAATGCTTCTCGATAAAGATGTTCGCCTCGTTGTCAAAAAACACATGGAAAAAGAGTTAGGGGTTACATTCCTCACTGGAGACGCATTAGAAAACATCAAGGCAACGAAAAAAGAAGTCACAGCAACCGCCGGCGATCAAAAACTAAGCGCTGACATGCTCCTAGTTTCGGTGGGACGAAGCCCTGTAACAGATGGATTAAATGCGGAAGCCGCAGGCATTGAAGTTGACGAACGTGGGTACATCCAAGCGGATGAACTCAGTCGAACAAACGTAGACCACATCTATTGCATCGGAGATGTTTCCGGCCGCATTCAATTGGCCCATGCCGCGACCTCTCAAGCTATGTATGCGGTTGAACACGCCTTGAGCGATGAAGAGAAAATTGAAGAAGTAGTCATTCCTGGCGTTATTTTTACCACCCCAGAAGTCGGCTTAGTCGGATTCACAGAACAAGAAGCAAAAGAAGCTGGCCTCTCTTATAACGTGGGAAAACATTTCTTTAGAGGACTCGGTAAAGCACTTGCTTCCAACGAAACTGATGGCTTTGTTAAGATTATAGCCGATAAAGAGACCGATGTGATTATCGGCGCACAATGTGCTGGACCGCACGCTACAGACCTTATCAGCGAAATGGTGATCGCTATTCGCGAAGAAATTACCGCAGAAGAACTTGGTAATACCGTTCACGGGCATCCCACCTTTGCTGAAATCTGGATGGAAGCAGCTCATGCCGTTCACAAGGTTTGCATTCACGCCCCACCTGCTAGATAAATGAAAGTTTGTGGATACGCACTTTATTTCATTATTTGGATCACCTCCATCTCAAGTGCAGAAACCGTTCTTTTCAAAAACGGTGATCGCATCAACGCAACCTCTGTGGAGCAAACAAACGATCTACTCCGTATAACCTCGGATCGATTCGGCATCATTCTGATTAATAAAAATGAGTTACAACCCACGCCAACACCCCCTGTCAAAAAATTACCACTCAAAAAACCTACGCCAAAAAAGACATCAAAGTGGTCTGGACAAATTAGCGCATCTCAAACTTCACGCGACTTAAATACGATTCAACAGCGCAATGACACCATAGCCGAACGAAAACAAAAACTGAAAGATACGCGCATTCATCTCAAATTAAATTATGTACATTCAAATCACGAATTTAGTTGGGACGCCAAACATCGATATTATTATAAAGACCGTAAAATTGATGATCAGTATACCCTCACGCAAATCTACAAAAGAAATATACCCCGAAAGAAATACTACACTTCATTCAAAAGCATGTATCAAACCGATTTTAGACGAGCCATTGAGCATGAATATTTACAAACCGCAGAAGTCGGGATTGATTGGAAGAAAACAAAAGAGATTTCACTCTCAACATCCGTCGGCATCGCATACCATAAATACAACCGATCCATTATCAGTAATAACGAAAGTATCGATCAAAATGTGGAACTTCCAAAAGCCGTCTTCAACGAAAAAATGCGTTGGCAAATAATAGAAAATCTCGCACTTGTTCAAACATATAGTCATCAAGGAGATTTTGATAATTATCAATTTAACTTCTCGGGAGGGATCGAAAATAGATTAATCAAAGAGCTCTTTATTAAATTTGAATACAAAATTGAAGAAGACACCGAGGTTAATTATGACGATAAAGGCTTCTACAATCGCTCCTTTATTGTATCACTACTTCATAAATTTAAATAAAAGCTACCCATTGCCTGCATTGACACCCTTGACCTCTCTCCCTATATTCTACGCTCTTTACCGCAAACAAAGGAAACTTTCATCACGATGAAACAAATTGAAATGACAGAACTAGATCGACTGCGCCATAGTTCAGCACACATCATGGCAGCAGCTGTTTGTCGGATCTATAACGATGTACAACTCGATATCGGGCCGCCAACTGAAGATGGGTTTTATTACGATTTTGAGATGAATGAACGTATCTCGACCGAAGATTTCAGCAAGATTGAACACGCCATGCAGGAGATCATCGCCGAAGACCACCCCTTTACCTGCCAAGAAGTCTCACGAGAACAAGCAACCGAAATGTTAAAAGGGCAAACCTATAAACTCGAACGTCTTGCAGATATTCCTGAAGGAGACCCCATCACCTTCTTCACATGTGGAGAATTTACTGATCTCTGTCGAGGCCCACACGTAGAAAGCACGGGAAAAGTAAAAGCCTTTCAATTAGTCAACGTGGCAGGCTCTTATTACAGAGGCAAAGAAACCAATCCCATGTTGCAACGGCTATACGGAACCGCCTTTAGCAATCCCAAAGAATTGCGCATGCACCTCAAGCAGATCGAAGAAGCGAAAAAAAGAGACCATCGAAAATTAGCCAAAGAACTCGATCTATTTTCTATTTCAGAGAATGTTGGGCCAGGACTTGTCAACTGGCATCCCAAAGGGGCTCGTATTCGATCTATCATTGAATCATTCTGGAAAACCGAACACTACCGGAATGGCTATGACATGCTCTATACTCCCCATGTCGGCAAAGCTTCATTGTGGGAAACATCCGGTCACCTCGACTTTTATCGTGAAGGTATGTATGCCGCAATGGACGTAGACGGACAAGAATACTTTACAAAACCAATGAACTGCCCCTTTCATATCGAAATCTACAAATCTGGACTTCGCTCATACAGAGAACTCCCCTTACGCTGGGCTGAACTAGGCACTGTCTACCGATATGAAAAAGCCGGCACTCTCCATGGCTTATTCAGGGTTCGCGGCTTCACTCAAGATGACGCCCATATCTTCTGCACAACCGAACAAATAGAGGACGAAGTAAAAGAGGTTATTCGATTCTGTAATTTTATTTGGAAAACATTCGGTTTTACCGAAGTAAAAGTGAAGGCAGCCCAGAAAAAGGCAGCAGAGGCGAAAGCACAAGCGAAGGCGGCGGAGGGGGAGGCGAAGAAAGAGGTGGAGGCGAAGGTAGAGCTGTCGTTGGCAGAAAAGAAGAAAAAGATCAGGGAAATGGTGGAGGCGGCAAAGGCAA
>CAJYAJ010000009.1 GCA_913065005.1 uncultured Verrucomicrobiota bacterium
CCACAGATAACAATTATATTAATTTTATTTGAATATATATAAAATTTTTTATTTAAATCTGGATAGTTTGTTTGAGGGTCAAAGCTTGCGTGGTCATCGAGATTGAGTAAGAGTAAATTTATGGGTCATACATTGCATACGATTGCGGTTTTAATGGGAGGAATATCTTCGGAGCGTGAGATTTCGATGGCATCGGGTAAAGCTGTTGCGAGTGGGTTGCGAGCAGCTGGTTTTTCGGTGGTGGAAGAAAATATTAATTCATCAAATATAACGCTAAATAGCTCCGTGGATTTAGCTTTTGTTGCGCTTCATGGAAGTTTTGGAGAGGATGGAGGCATTCAGAAGCAACTCTTAGATTTAGGTATACCTTTTACGGGTTCTTCGGTTGTTTCGTGTGAAAACTCCTTTGATAAAGTGAAAACACGCTCGATTCTCCGTCAGCTGGGAATTCCTGTGGCTACGGGGGAGGTTCTTCAATCTGCTCAAGAGCGCACGCTTTCTTTGCCTGTTGTGGTAAAGCCTCCGAGAGAAGGTTCGAGTGTGGGTTGCCATATAGTGCGCAGTGAAGAGGAGTGGTTAAATGCATTTGTTGATACGGCCTCCTTTTGTGAGGATGTGTTGGTTGAAGAGTATATACCGGGTCGAGAACTCACGGTTGGCATTGTGGGGGATCAGATTTTGCCGGTCATTGAGATTAGTCCTCAGGGGGGGTGGTATGATTTTAAGGCTAAATATCAAAGTGATAAAACAATCTATCAAGTTCCGGCGCAATTGAGTTCTTCTGTTTCGGAGGAGCTTCAGTCGATGGCTTGGGAGGTGTTTAAGGGATTAGATGCGATGGATTTGGCTCGGGTTGATTTTCGTTTAGATCCGGATAATCGTCCTTTTGTGCTAGAATTAAATGCTATTCCCGGTTTTACAGAGAGTTCGTTACTTCCGAAAGCTGCGGCTGCCATCGGGATTTCATTTTCAGAGTTATGTTGTCGTATTGTTGAGGGTGCTTGGACTCGACAACGTTAAACGGTTATGTGGAGTAAGGTGGGGCTTTCTCCCAGAATCTTTGATTTCGCCGTTGATCCTATATGTTTCCTTTTTACGTAAAAAAGAGCTATTTACGGCTTTTTTTTTTGACAGTATGTGGGTTGATATGGTTCTTTATGTTTATTAAGGGAGTAATGTGGAGCAGTATGGAGTATAATAATACAGATAGTCAGGTTTTGTTGGTGGGCTCTTTTACGCATCAGCTAGATTCAAAAAGACGACTTATTTTTCCATCAGTTTGGCGTAATTTAGCGGGCTCTGATCAACAATTATTTGCATTTCCTCATCCGGAAAGACCGTGTCTTTATCTCTATTTGAAGGATGAAATGTTGAGGCGTATGGCGCAATTACGCGATGTGAATTCGATGGATGCAGACGATCAGCAGGCGATTCGGTCGATTACTGCGGGGGGTGAGTTGCTTCATTGGGATGCGCAAGGGCGTGTTCGCATTGGAGATCATCTTTTACGGGCGATTGATGTGCAAAGTCAGGTGGTTCTTGTTGGCGCATTGAGTCGGATTGAGGTTTGGAGTTCAGAGCGATATGATTTGGCTTTGCCGGCGAGTTCTTCGGTGGCAGATGAATTATTTTTTGGTGGGTATTAAGAGGAGGAGATGGGTATGAGTATGTTTGATGTGGCACGGTATTTGAGTTATTCCAATTCGATTGATCATGCGAAGAGTGAGGTGCGGATTTTTAGTTTACGGGGTGTCCGTTCTGAGTTGGGTTTAAGTGGTCTAATTGGGGTGGGGCAAGATGAAAGTTTAAGCGGGAAGCGTGGTTTGCGTGCTGAACCTGGAAAAGGGCTCTAAATGAGACATTTTCCGGTCATGTTAGATGCGTGTGTAGATGCACTGGTGCAGCAGCCGGATGGATGTTATGTCGATGGAACTGTTGGTGGGGGCGGACATACGGAAGCGATTTTACGCCGGCTTAGTTCGGATGGAAGCTTGATTGGTTTTGATCGTGATGAGGAAGCTATTGTGCGTGTTCAGAAGAGATTGGGTAGTGAGGCGCGTTTATCTTTGATTCATAGTAATTTTGCTAATATGGCTGCGATGCTGGACGTCCGGGGTGTGGAAGCGGTAGATGGTTTATTTTTGGATCTCGGGGTGAGTTCTTTCCAGCTAGATGAGGCGGAGAGAGGTTTTAGTTTTCAATCGAAGGGACCGTTGGATATGCGGATGGATCAATCGGAGGGTTTAACTGCTCAGGAATGGATTGCTCAGACCGATGAAACAGAAATGGCGAATGTGATTTATACCTTTGGTGAAGAGCGGGCGGCGCGCCGAATTGCGCGTGCTATTCGGGAGCGACGGTTGGAGCGTCCTTTTGAAACAACGGATGATTTAGCGGCTCTTGTGGAGCGGGTTAAGGGGGGGCGTCGGGGTGCACGGACGCATCCTGCGACGTTGACATTTCAGGCGATTCGTATGGTGATTAATCGAGAGCTTGAAAGTATTGAATCGGTTTTAAATGAGATGTTGAAGCGTATTCGGGTCGGTGGGCGGTTGGTTGTACTGACGTTTCATAGTTTGGAAGATCGATTGGTAAAACAATTTTTTGCACGGCATACCCCTCGTGAAGTTTCGTTACAAGAGGGAGGGGTTCGGATTGAAGGTGAGCGTCCATTTGTGAGGTGGATATCGAAAAAACCGATGTGTGCAGATGAGGAGGAGTTAAAAATAAATCCGCGTTCGCGGTCGGCAAAATTACGAGTGGTCACGGTGGAGGGGTAAGATGGGTAAGAAACGGAAAAAGCCAAATCGTAGACGCCAAGAAGTGCGTGTTCCTTTTCCAACTATTTTAGTAGGTGTGCTGACGCTGTCGGTTGTGATTGGTGCGGGTTATATGTCGATCAATATTCGTTGTTCGGGATTGGGAAAGCAGATCAAACTGCAAGAGCGGGAATTGGTTGAAACGCAGAAGCGTTTAATGGTTGAGCAGGATAAATGGGCGAGTCGGACGGCTCCTATTAATTTGGAGCGTGCGTTAGCACATCATGGGCTGGAAATGGAAATGCCGGAGAGTCGGCAGGTGATTCGGATTGAAGCGTGGAAGGGGTCGAAGGATACGTTGGCCCTGAATCGTCGTCAGGCACGTTAATCGGGGAATAGATATTATTTTATTAGCCCGTTTTCTGCGTTGGTAGTGAACGGGTTTTTTATTGAGGAAGATCGTTTGTGGAAAAGTTAGTTCAGAGATCTTGGATCTTGGAGATCTTGATTGTTCTGCTCTTTGGTGGGATTTTTTTCCGATTGACCTTATTACACTTGCGTCCGGAATCCTGGATTACCAAACCCATTGAAAAGAGCCGGGCACTGGAATTTCGACCCGTTGGAAGTCGTGGAAAAATTCTTGATAGGAATGGAGAAATTTTGGCGGCGGATGTAGCGGCTTATCATGTGGTATTGGATCCAAAATATATTTCTGAGCATGGAGATGCGTTTCGTGTGAAGGAGGTTTTATCATCTGTTCTGAAGCTTGATAGAGAGAGGGTGTCAGCGGCTTTGGTGGATCCAAATCGACGATATGTTCGTTTGGTGAAATATGTGCCGGCACGAAAATTAGAATTTTTTGATCGGGTTTTTCAGGGAGTGGCATATCGTCCGGATGATGAAACATCGGTGGTCTTAAAGGGGGTGTTGTTAGAAGAAGCGCCTATTCGAAGCTACCCTAAAGGCTCGCTCATGGCACATGTGTTGGGTTTTTCTAATCGTGAGGGAGTAGGTTCGGCGGGAATTGAGTTGCGTTATAATAATTATTTAAAGGGTAAAGAGGGACACCGGAGTAGCAAGAAGGATGGACGGGGTCGTGAGGTCTACAGTGCGAGGGAGTTAGATATACCGCCTGAGAATGGAGCTACGGTCGTGCTTACGTTGGATCAGCAGATTCAGTATGTAACGGAAAAAGCGATTGAGAAGATTTGCTTTGAATATGATGCAAAAGGGGCGTGGGCGATCGTGCAGGATGTTCGAACGGGTGAAATCTTATCGATGGCATCTTTTCCGAAATTTGATCCAAATCGATATGGCCGTGCACCAAAAGAGTGGCTGAGAAATCAGGCCATTTCCGTTAATTTTGAGCCGGGTTCGACGATGAAAGCGGGTGTTGTATCGAAGGCAATCGATAAAGATTTGGTAACACCAAAAGATCGTTTCGATTGTGAGAATGGGTCATGGGCATACGGGGGAAGAAGATTAAACGATAGTCATGCGGAAGGGATTCTAAGTGTTGAGGATATTCTCAAGGTTTCGAGTAATATAGGGACGGCTAAGATCGCTCTGATGATGGGAGATCAACGCTTGTATGAGGGATTGAAAGAGTTTCAATTTGGAGAGCAACTGGGAGTGGGATTGCCGGGAGAAGAGGCGGGAATTTTTCATTCAACGAACTATTGGTCTAAAATTAGTGCTACTCGAATTGGGATGGGTCAGGGCATTAGTGCCACGGCGCTTCAAGTGCTTTCGATGATGAGTGCGATTGCAAATGATGGATTTCAGATGAGACCGTATTTGTTGAAGCAGGTGGTAAGTGATCGGGGCGAGGTGCTACAAGAGAGTGAGCCTGAATTATTGGGGCAACCGATTTCTCGCTCAACCGCTTTGCAAATGCAGCGCATGTTAGCGCGGGTCGTTTCGGAAGAAGATGGAACGGGAACCAAGGCAAGGGTTGAGGGGTATTCAGTTGGTGGCAAAACGGGAACAGCTCAAAAGGTGAAGCCGCGGGAAGAGGGTGGCGGTTATTATGATAAGCGTTTTACCTCTTCGTTTGTTGGATTTATACCGGTCGAGAATCCGCAACTTGCGATCATTGTGGTGGCGGATGATCCCGGTGTCTATACCGAGAGTGGACGAAAAATAAGCTATTATGGTGGAACGGTGTGTGGACCTGCTTTTCGCGATATCGCTGAATTTTCAGTTCGGTATTTGCGTATCTCGCCGGAAGGGCGCACGGTATATATGAATCGGTTTGAATAATGAAGATAAGAGAAGTCATTCAGGTGCTTGGTGAGCCTTTGTTGAGTGGGGATGCGGAGCAGATGGTTAGCGCGGTGGTCTGCGATTCGCGCTCGGTATTGCCCGGTGCGGTGTTTGTTTGTATTGGGGGAGCTCGATTTGATGGTCATGAATTTATTGAAGAGGCGATTCAAAGGGGTGCCATACTGATTATTGCAGAGCGGGCTGTTCATGTGCCGGAGCCGATTGGATTACTTCACGTGGGATCTTCTAGAGAGGCATTGGCAAGACTGGCTCATGTTTTTCATGGGGCGGCTGGAGATCGGCTTCATATCACTGGGATTACGGGTACGAATGGAAAGACGTCGACGGCGTTCATGCTCCAGCATCTTTTGCAAAGTGCTTCCATGAAGACGGGTCTGATCGGCACTGTTCAATATGATCTTGGCGATCGTGTTCTGCCGGCTCAACGAACCACTCCAGAGGCAGATGAGTTGCATGCTTATTTGGGCGAGATGCAGCGGTGCGATTGTGAGGCGGCGGTGATGGAAGTTTCATCGCATGCGATTGATATGAAGCGGGTTTCAGGGCTCTTATTTGATGTGGTTTTATTTACAAACCTATCGCACGATCATTTAGATTATCATGCAGATATGGAGGAATATTTTCGTGTAAAATGCCGTCTGTTCTCGCAGACAAAAGAGAACGCGATAGCGGTTGTGAATGGTGATGATGCGTATGGGCAAAGATTGATTAAGGAGCTTTCGGTTCCGGTGATTGCTTTTGGGGAAGGGGAAAATACAGCTTTGCAGGTGCGCGCAGATCGGATTAAAACGCGTGCAAAAGGAACGTGTTTTTATGTGTATTCTCCGTGGGGTGAGGGGTGGATTCATTTACCCCTTTTAGGGCGATTTCATGTGGTAAATGCGTTGGCGGCGATGTCGGTTGCAGGTTCGTGTGGCATTTCTTTTGAAGCAATGCAGGCGGCCTTTAAGCGAGTGCCATCTATTCCGGGAAGGTTGGAATTGATTCGTACATTTAGTCAACGTCGTATTTTTATCGATTATGCACATACACCGGATGCGTTGGAGGCGGTCTTGAAGACGTTGCGTTCGTGGGTTCGGGGTAAGCTGTGGGTGGTGTTTGGATGTGGTGGAAATCGAGATCAACAAAAACGGATATTGATGGGGCGTATTGCGTCGACCCATGCCGATAGGGTTGTTCTAACGAGTGATAATCCTCGGAGAGAAGATCCTATATTAATAGTTCGTTACATTCTTGAGGGGTGGGTGGATTCAAATCGTCCTCATGTCGAAATTGATCGAAAAAAGGCGATTGGATATGCGATGAGGCGTATGAAACGTGGGGATGTTTTATTAGTGGCTGGGAAAGGGCATGAGACGTATCAAGAAGTGAATGGAACGGTTGTACCATTTGAGGATCGATTGGTGATTGAAGCATGGACTAAACGATGCAGTTAACGGTGGATAATTTGGCTCGTTGGAGTGGGGGAAGCTGGTCTCAGAAGCCGGATGTGGATGGCGTTACAGGTGTTAGCCAAGATACGAGAAAGATCGTTCCGGGCATGCTTTATGTGGCTTTGGTTGGGGAACGTTTTGACGGACATGATTATATTGAGGAAGCCTTTCAGAAAGGTGCCGTTGCGGCGTTAGTTTCGGATTCCTATCGGGGTAAAGAGTGGGGCTTGTTGTTGGTTCAGGATCCCTTACGGGCTTTGCAGAAAATAGCGCTGGCATATCGTCAAATGTGGTCTGGTTGTGCGATTGGCATTACAGGAAGTGTCGGGAAAACAACGGTTAAAGAGCTTTGTTCTGTGATGATAGGCGGAGTAGATGATGTGCATAAGACGCCGGGTAATTATAATAATCATATTGGGGTTCCGTTAACTCTATTGGAGCTCAAGGAACAGCATCGTTGGGCGGTCCTGGAATTGGGTATGAATCATCCTGGAGAAATTAGACCGTTGGCGGAAATGATAGAGCCGGAAATTGGCATTATGACGGATTTAGGTGCGGCTCATCGTGCCCATTTTAATTCGATGGAAGAGATCGTTAAAGAAAAGGCAGAATTAGTGCGTGCGTTACCTAAAAATGGAACGGCGATATTGATGCGAAACGAAGTTTGGTATGACACACTTTCGTCTCAAACAGATGCAACGGTTTTGGATGTGGGTCTGGATATAGATGCAACGATTCAAGGTTCATTTCAAGAGGATGTTCTGGTGGTTGATGGATATCGTTATCACTTACCTCAACCGGGTGAACATATGGCTCGGAATGTATTGCGAGCGATTGGTTTGGGACTTGTTTTAGGGCGTACGCATGATCATATGATAGAAGGCTTACAAGCCTATACTCCTGCTCCTATGCGATGGGCTGAACATGAACTTGAGGGTGTTTGTTGGATTAATGATGCGTATAATGCCAATCCGCTTTCTATGCGAGCAGCCCTTAAGACGTTTAAGCAACGATCAGCGCGAAAGCGGTATGCTGTGCTTGGAGAAATGTGTGAATTGGGTGAGACAGCCGAAAAGGAACATATGGCATTGGCACAATTCTTGGAGGAATTGGAATTAGATGGTTGGATTGTGCTTGGATCGTTTGGCAAGTTAATGGCGATGGGACGTTCGGGGATTGCGGTTGAATCAGCAGAAGAAGCAGCAGAGCAGATTAAGAATTGGGTTTCAGCTGGTGATTCGGTTTTATTAAAGGGTTCCCGGAGCATTCACGTTGAACAGGTAATGGATTTTTTTAAAAAGGATTAAGGAATGCTTTATTTTCTCTCGCAATTTGAATCTGTGCTCTCTGAGTTTCGGTTGTTCCAATACATTACAGTGCGGACGTTAGGTGCAGCGGCTACAGGGTTTGTGGTTATGTTGCTGATCAGTCCAAGTTGGATACACCGGCTTCGCTCAATTAATTTTAGTGAGCAGAAAGTGGATGAGCGGGTTGGAGTTGAGCGAAAAGGCCATAAGGTGGGTACGCCAACCATGGGGGGGATTATTATTATTATCGCTACCACTTTTTCCACGCTGTTGTGGGCGATCCCAACCAATCGTTATGTGTTACTGACGTTAGGTACGTTGATTGTTATGGGAGCCATTGGTTTTCTTGATGATTATTGGAAAATTAAGCGTAAAAATGGACTGAGTATACGCGGTAAATTTTTGGCTCAGTTGATATGGGCAATGGTGGTCTTCTCGGTATTGTGGAGCGATCCGGAGACTCAGCAGCGGGTACGTGATCTTATGGTGCCTTTTTATAAATATCCGCTTATTGATTTGGGGCTAGTTGGAGGATGGATCTTTATCGTGGTTGTTTTAGTGGGAGCCTCAAATGCGGTTAATTTAACGGATGGATTGGATGGTCTTGCAATTGGATGCACGAATTCGGTGATTGGAGCATATCTACTTCTAACCTATGTGGCAGGTCATTTTAATTTTTCACAATATCTACAAGTGCCTTTTGTGCAGGGCAGTGGAGAGCTAACTGTTTTTTGTGGGGCATTATTGGGTGCTGGACTGGGTTTCCTTTGGTTTAATTGTCATCCGGCTAAGATATTTATGGGTGATACAGGCAGTTTAGCGCTAGGAGGTGCTGTAGCCATGTTGGCTATTCTCATTAAACAGGAATTGCTGTTGGTTATTGTAGGTGGTGTGTTTGTGATTGAGGCGTTGAGTGTAATTGTGCAAACGAGTTATTATAAATATACGCGGATGCGGTTTGGTAAGGGCCGTCGTGTTTTCAAGTGCGCACCTTTGCATCATCACTTTGAGCACTTGGAAAAAGAGCGTGCCATTCAATCGAATCGATTGCCGCAATTGATTGAAACTGTGATTGTTACGCGTTTTTGGATTTTAGGCATTATTTTTGCTCTGATCGGAGTCGCTACATTAAAAATTCGTTAATGAATGATTCTAATCCATCGAGTGTAATCTTGGGAGCGGGGCGAAGTGGTCTTGCTGCAGAAGCCCTTCTCCAGTCGGAAAAGATTATGGCGTCTGTTTTTGATGAGCAAACGCATACGATACAAGATCTGAAAGATCACTGTGAAGAAAATGTGATTGATCAAGCGATAGTGAGTCCGGGCTTTTCTTTAACTCATCCTTGGTGTGATGTATTGCGGCAATTTTCGATTCCTCTCTGTTCTGAATTAGAGTTGGGATGGTCGCGGTTTAAAGGAAAAACAGTTGCGGTTACGGGATCAAATGGAAAGAGTAGTGTGGTTAAATGGATCTCTGAGATATTGCAGTCGATGGGATATGAGGTTTTGCTGGGGGGTAATTATGGCATACCGGCAAGCGAAGTGGTCATGAAAAATCCCAATGCGGATTGGTTGGTACTCGAGGTGAGTTCGTTTCAGTTGGAGACGGTTCGAGAGTTTTCGCCTACATTCGGGGTGCTAATAAATCTCTTGCCAAATCACTTGGATCGTCACGGTTCGATATGTGCATATATGGCGATAAAAGGCCGTATTTTCGGTCCCTCTTTTTCTTCAGAGACGAATGCGATTCTTCCTTTTGATTTAATGTCTTGTTACGAGAAGGAACTACAAAGTGTCGCCTCGGTTTTGAGCTTTGGAACTTGTTCAAATGCGGATTATATTGCTTCGAATGGCGTTGTTAAGTGGCAAGGTCAGCCTCTTTTGGATTTGCGGCAAACCCATTTTGCGGTCTCGCATTTATTGGAGAGCAGTGGTGCCGCAGTAGCTGCATTCATGCATGCACTGGAGGTGGATATGGGAGAGGTTCGGGAAGCAACTCTATCATTTCAGGGCTTAGCTCATCGATTTGAACGGCTTGGAATTGTTCATGGGATTACGTGCATTAATGATTCAAAGGCGACGAATCTAGCGGCAATGGCAGCAGCCGTTCGGTCTTGTGATGGAAAGGTTCATTTGTTGGCGGGCGGGTTGTTAAAGGAGTCAGATTTGACTTTTGTTAAAGAAATACTGGTAGAACAGGTCTCTAGATTATACGTTTTCGGTGAGTCGGCATTCAAAATGCAGACAGATTGGGGTGATGCAGTTGCATGTTCATTCTGTTCGTCTCTTGAAGAGGCGTTTGATTTGGCATGTAATGAGGTATCGTCTGGAGAGACTTTATTGCTTTCGCCGGGCTGTGCCAGTTTTGATCAGTTTAGTGGATTCGAAGACCGTGGAAATCAATTTCGATCCTTGGTGAGTCGATGGAAAGAAAAAGGTAGGAGTTAAGATATGAAAGTAAATGTGATGAAAACAGCGGGTTACGTTGTCGTGGCTGGATTCTTTTTAATGACACAAGGATGTATTACGACCGAATCATTCGGAAGCGGTCGAGGTGCAGGTGCGAAGCATAAAGGACCCTGGCGCCACCAACATCAAGGTGGAGTTCAGTCAAGCGCAATGCAGAGTATGCAACCGGTAATCAATAATCAGATGATTTTCAGTGAAGAAGTATATGAGCCAATCATTACATCAAGTGAAATGGTGGCGGATATTTCTCCCGTAGAGATTCCTGCGACGTCTACGGAAATCTATCTCGTTCAAAAGGGCGATATGATCTCTCAGTTGGCTATTGATTTTGATACGAGCAGTGCCAGACTTATTGAGATGAATAATCTTGAAAATCCAGATGTGTTATATGTGGGTCAGAAGTTAAAGGTTCCTGCTGGTCGGGGTGCGATCTCCTCACCAAAAACGATTCAATTGTCAACTTCATCAGCGGTTGAAAAAGGCGGAACATACCTGATTCAGTCTGGGGATACGCTTTCTGAAATCGCCCGACGTGCAAGTGTTAGCATAGATGACCTGAGAAGTTTAAATCAGATTAATAATGATACCATTTACGCAGGTGATAAAATTTATATACCCAGCTATGGAAAGGTTCCAGATGCGGTGGCAGAAGTAGACGTCATTCCGCTGTCTGAGCCTGTTCTATTGGCTGCGCCGGAACCAGCCGCTGTTGCGCCTGTTGTGGAGGCGTTTCCGGTTGAAGTGCCAGAGGGTGCGATTGGTATGGTGAAAGAAGTGCAGGTGTATCCGGGTGAAACGTTAGATGATTATGCGCGTATATATAGTGTGAGTAAGGCTGAAATCTTGCGTGCGAATCCTCAGCTTGAAGGTGAAGAGCCGAAAGCAGGCTTTACCATTCGGATTCCGATCAGCGAATAAGTTAGCGCGGTCGTACCGATGCATCGGACTGTTACCCCTTTGATTACAGTCGTTCTTTTGCTTGTCGCATTGGGGATGCTGGTCTTGATGAGCGCTAGTTCAGAACGAAGTGTAGATGCTTCGTATTTTGTTCAACGTCAGTTGATCTGGTTGGTACTTTCCATCTTTGCGGCGATCATAACGGCGCGGTTGGATTATCGCTTTTATGAAAAAGCCTTACTTCCTATGGCACTTGCATCAATCACGCTCTTAATTTTAGTTCGTATTCCGGGTATAGGCAAGATGGTGAATGGTAGCTGGCGTTGGTTGCAGGTGGGACCGATGACGATTCAGCCTTCCGAATTTGCAAAACCGGTGTTTCTTATCGTGATGGCGTGGTGGCTGTCGCGTAGTCTCAGACGCATCGATGAATTCCGATACGGGGTAGCCATTCCGTTTGTCTTATTGGCCTGTTTTGCTGTGCCTATTTTAGTGGAGCCGGATTATGGGACGACTTTATTAATCTCGGCGGTTGGCATTTGTTTACTCCTAATAGCTGGGGCTTCGATCGTACCGTTGAGTGCGGTAGCGGGTGCCGGTTTGCTTGGCGTAGCGGGTTTAATTTTTCAAAATCCAGAGCGAATGGGGCGGATTATGGCGTTTCTTGATCCACAGATGCACGAACAAGGGAAAGCATGGCAGTTGGCTAATTCACTTCGTGCCTTTGCGAGTGGAGAGATTTTTGGGGTTGGGTTTGGCAATAGTTTTCAGAAATATCATTATCTTCCTGAGGCGCATACCGACTTTATTTTTCCGATTATTGGAGAAGAACTGGGTTTGATTGCTTCCTTACTGGTGGTAAGTCTGTATGTGATTCTGTTTTTGGTAGGCATGCGCGTGGCGCGGCAAGCTCAAGATCATTTTGGACGATTTTTGGCGCATGGGATTGCGTTAATGATTGCGTTGCAGGCGCTCATTAATTTTGCGGTTGTAACGGGATCAGCTCCCACCAAAGGATTGGCATTGCCGTTTATCAGTTATGGGGGTTCAAGTATCATGGCCTCATCGATTATGTTTGGTATTTTGCTGAATATAGCGATTGATGCTGAACGTGGGCGGAGGAATAGCCGTCGGAGATTATTTAAAGATCGGAGTCGAAAAGCATCATGAATCAATCTAAGGCGTATGCATTACTTGATAGTGGAGCAGGTCGAAAATTAGAAAAATTTGGAGACGTTGTTTTAGATCGACCCTGTGCTCAGGCGGTGTGGGCTCCTCAACATCCAGCCATGTGGAATCAAGCCACGGCTCGCTTTGATCGGCAGGCAGGATTGCAATGGGAAGGGCGTGAGGCTTTGCCGATTCATTGGCATGTCAACGTGGGGGGGGTTGAGATGAAGTTGGCAGCAACGGATTTTGGGCATGTGGGTTTATTTCCTGAAACCCGTGTGATGTGGCATTGGATACGAGATACCCTTGCGGAGGCAAAAAAACGTGCATCCATTAACTTTTTAAATCTTTTCGCCTATTCAGGTGGAGCTACATTAGCGGCGGCCCAAGCTGGGGCTTCATGTTGCCACTTGGATGCTTCGAAAGGGATGGTCGATTGGGCTCGCGAAAACGCACGGTTGAATGAACTTGAAGAGGCACCGATCCGTTGGATTGTTGATGATGTGATTAAGTTTCTACGCAGAGAAGTCAAACGTGGCAATCGATATGATGCTATTCTATTGGATCCACCCTCGTTTGGTCGTGGGCGAAAAGGGGAACTTTTTAAAGTGGAAGAGCAGATGCTGACGACGCTTGAATTGGTTCATTCCGTTTTGAGTGATAAGCCATTATTCGTTATTCTCACTTCGCATACACCAGGATTCTCGCCGCAAGTACTTCATAATTTATTAGCTCAATTCCATGCCGGTGGTGTTCACGAACAGGGAGAGATGCTGTTGACGGGTGCTGCACAATGTTCACCTTTACCGAATGGAACCTGGGCGCGCTGGTTGGAGACGTAAAAATGCAGTCATATCGTGCACAAAAGCTATCCGATCAAATTCTTTATACCGACAACCATTTATTGGCGATTAATAAGCCGGGAGGCATGCTGACGCAGGCGAGTGGGCAGCATGAATTAAATTTGGAAGATTGGGCACGTGAGTGGATTCGGGTTGAGAAGAATAAACCGGGTGCAGTTTTTTTGCATGCGGTGCATCGATTAGATCGGCCCGTGAGTGGTGTGGTTTTGTTTGCGCGAACCAGCAAAGCTTTAAGTCGATTAAATGAATCGATGCGAAATGCTCGAAGCGGAAAGATATATCATGCTTGGGTGGAGGGGGTGCCGGAGCAACAAAAAGGAACGTGTACAGACTATCTCATACATGGGAATCATCGTGCAGAATTGGCGACTGAGAGAGAGCCTGATGCAAAGAAGGCGGTTCTTCGCTATACGGTACTCAGAGCAAAGTCCGATCAGGCTTTGCTAGAAATCGAGTTGATCACCGGACGCTATCATCAGATTCGAGTTCAGTTAAGTGGCTTGGGGTGTCCGATTAAAGGAGATTCAAGGTATGGAGCGAAAAAAGGCGATGGCACTATCGGACTGCATCATAAGCAGTTAACAATTGAACATCCGGTCAAGCATGAGCAACTTAAAATTAACGCCCCGCTTCCGGCAGAGATGCGTTGGGATTAGAGGCGCTCGAATCGAGCAATGCTCTCGACATGATTGGTTTGTGGGAAAAGGTCAACGGGCGTGCAGTTGATTAAACGATATTGCTGATTTTCGCAGAGTAGGGCACTATCACGGGCAAGCGAAGCGGGATTGCAGCTCACGTAAATGATAATGGGAGGCGCCCATTCACGAAGGATTTCAATAGCTTTGGGGTGCATGCCGGCACGAGGTGGGTCTGTGATAACCACATCGGGTGCACCGAATAAGGCACATTCGGATTCGATACTTTGCAATGCTTTCATATCGAGTTGTATGAATTGGCAATTCTTCACGTTGTTAAGCTCGGCGTTTGCTTGGGCATCCTTTACGGAACTTTCCACCCACTCAATGCCCAATACTTTGTGGCAATGTGTTGAAGCAAAAAGAGTGATGGAACCGGTTCCGCAGAATAGATCATATACGGTATCGGTAGGCTTTAGTTGGGCAGCATTCAAGATCTGTTGATAGAGCACTTCAGCTTGCGCGGTGTTGGTTTGAAAAAAGGAGTTGGGTGAAATTTGATACGTGTATGTTCCCAGGCGATCGGTGATGGAGCCATTTCCATGCATCACAAATTCTTTTTCCCCAAAGGCGACCGTGTTTTTGGCAGACGTGGTGCTGTTGACGAACGTGGTGAGTTCAGTGCCTATTTCTGCGAGCAAACGATCTCGAAGCAATTTCATGAGATTTGCTTGGTGAGATGTGGTTACGAGATTGACCATGAGTTCATGGGTATGCCCACTATGACGAATCACTAGATTTCGAAGTTCACCGGTATGAGTTCGAGTTGAATAGATGGGTAACTCATCTTTGTGTTCTAGGCAAAACGATCGAACAAGATTGAGAATCTGATTCATTGCGGGTGTGGCTAGATGGCAGTGGTCTATGTCGATGGCTTTTGCAAATCGACCCGGTGCATGAAAGCCGAGGGCAAAATCGACGGGTTTGCTGAGTTGATCTTCCGGTTGAGCCATCTCTTCTTCGGTGAGATACCGAAGATCTGTGAAAGAAAAATCGACTTTATTGCGATAGTTGAATGTGTTCTGAGCAGCGATACAGGGTTCGCAAATGATGTCTTTACATCCCCCAATATGGTGAAGCGCATCTTGTACTTGCTTTTGTTTAAGACGGAGTTGTTCGCTATATTGCATGTGTTGCCATTTGCAACCTCCGCACGTGCCAAAATAGCTGCAGATGGGATCGGTTCGGGTTTCGGCGGGTGTAAGAATTCGGGTAAGACGAGCCACGAGATATTGTTTCTTTATCTTAATAATTTCGGCTTCCACTCGATCACCTACTGCCACCGTGCCTTGAACAAAGACGCTCATACCATCGTCAAGGCGGCCAAAGCATTGGTTTTTTTCAGCAAGGTCAATAATGAGAAGTTCAATTCGTTGTAATTTTTTATACATGATGACGATAGGTATAGACATTCAAGGAGTTGTAATCAATGATCACTTTATGTGCTAAACAACCCAAAGTATAAAACAAACAACAGTAAGGAGTTAAAAATGGCAGAAGGATTAATTGATTTAGATACGGATACGTTTGATGCGGCGGTTGAAAAGGGGAAGGTATTAGTGGATTTCTGGGCGCCTTGGTGTGGACCTTGTAAAATGCTCACGCCGATTCTAGAGAAAGTCAAAGCAGAGGTGGGTGATAAAGCGATGATTGCCAAAGTGAACGTGGATGAGAATCCTGATTTGGCGGCTAAATTTGGAATTCGCTCGATCCCTTCGTTATTGCTGTTTGATAGTGGAGAAATGAAAGAGACCTTGATCGGCTTAAAACAACAAAAAGAGTTAGTGGCACTCCTCACTGATTAAGTGAATAGATTAGATCGACGATCAAAGGGCTGATGGATCAATCAGCCCTTTTTCTTTAAATGCTTGATACAAACGGCGTCCTAGCCATGCATCAGTTGCGGCATACTGTTTTTGTGAATCACTTAGTTCGAGTTTGGCCCAATTTGAAACTTGTTCTTTTTTGGAAATACGGAAGTTAAAAAAGAGGGCAGCGAGCGCGCGAAGGCCGAGGTTTTTGATACCGGCTTCTTTTGCAAGATCGGCTAATTCAACAAATCCTGCTGGCTGAAAAGGGGTGACTTGCTTGAGTTCATCTACATCTCGATCGAGTGCAACCCCTGCCTTTAAAATATCGGACCGACTGAGAAGTTCAATAAGAGAAGGCGTGAGGGTGCATTGTTGGATTTGGAATAAAAAAACATGATTCTCTCCAGCCAATTGAAGAAGAGCAGGTGGATAATGTTCTCCTTTCTTAAACGTGGGTCGAGTTTCCGTATCGAATCCGAGCAGGGTTTCTTTCAGCAGTTTTTGCGCCGCTTCTTCTGCTTCGTCCGGGGTGGAACAGCAAACAATATCGTCTTCGTATGCTTGGATGGGTAATTCATTTATTTCAGCTTTACTGATCGATTTTTTTTCCGGGAATAGACTCATGGTTATTTTTTCTGCGGGTTAGATGTTTCGCGCCACCGCTCGACGACCCAAAGGGATTGCTTGGCAAGTCCCATAAGTATCTTCGCATCTGGAACGGTTAACTTACCACGCGTGAAAATACGTCTGAGACCCATCATCATATGATCTAGTTTTTGATCATGGGTAAATTCAGTTTGAATCATCATTTCGCGCCAAAGACCAAACATCCGTTCTCGGAGCTGCGAGTCAGCTTCTTCCGCTTTTTCGATCGGCGCTTCAAAGGCATCATTGGCTTTAAAGAGTTCATAGCAACAGACCATGACCGCATGGGAAAGATTTAAGGAGGTGTATAACGGACTGGTGGGGATATGTATGATGTGAGTGCAACAGGCCAATTCATCATTAAAGAGACCTTTGTCTTCTCTTCCAAACAGAAGTGCAATTTTGTGATGTGCGGCACTTTCTAGCGCGATGGGTGCAAATTCAGAAGGTGTCATTGCAGTATCCCGATAGAAGCCCGTGCGTGCAGAGGTACCCGCTACGAGGGTGCAATCGCCAATAGCTTCTTCTAGTGTATCGAATGTTCTACGCGCGGCAAGTTGGGGCCGTGCATTGCATGCGAGTTGTGCTGCTGCGGGCCAGTTGGTATCGGGACGGGGGTTTACAACGGCTAGATCGGTGATGCCATTGTTATTTATGGCGCGACAGACCGCTCCAATATTTCCTCCAATCATGGGTTCCACGAGTACAACTCGAATCTGATCAAGTGGATTCATTTTCAAATCCTCTCAATAGGGCAATCTCTTCTGCCCAAATTTCGCTATCAATGGTTTCAAGGATGAGAGGGATTCCATCAAACCGATGATCTTGAAGAATGAAGCGAAATGCTTCTATGCCGATTTCACCTTTTCCCAAGCTATGATGCCGGTCTACTCGGCTACCTAATTCTTTCTTGGAGTCATTTAGGTGCATACCTCGCAACCATTCAAAACCCACCACCTGGTCGAATTCTTCAAAAACAGCGGCACTGCTTTCAGTGGTTCGAAGATCATACCCACCGGCGAAGGCATGGCAGGTATCGATGCAAACGCCGACGCGGCTTTTGTCTTTCACGCCGTCCATGATTGCGGCTAGGTGTTCAAAGCGAAAACCAAGATTGGATCCTTGGCCCGCTGTGTTTTCGATCACAGCGGTTACGCCTTGTGTCTGCTCAAGTGCGATATTGATCGATTCTGAGATTAATTGGAGGCAGGTCTCTTCATCAATCTGTTGGAGGTGACTTCCGGGATGAAAGTTAAGCTGCTTCAACTCCATCTGTTCGCAGCGCTTCATCTCTTCATTAAAGGCGTCACGCGATTTTTGGAGTTTCGCTTTTTCGGGGTGACCCAAATTAATAAGATAACTGTCGTGCGGGAGAATATGATCACGATGGATTTGATGTTCTTCACAGGCCTTGTGGAAGGCTTTGATATCATGGGTTTCGAGGGGCTTGCCGATCCATTGGCGTTGATTTTTTGTAAAAAAAGCAAAGGCATCTGCTCCAATCGCGGCGGCATTTAGGGGGGCATTCGATACCCCACCAGCGGCACTAACATGGGCTCCAATTCGTTTCATTGATGGGTTCTCCTTGGGAATTGAGGTCATGAAAACACAGAATACAGATGGAAAAAAGCGTTCTTCGATGCCATCTACTTTGAAACTAACTGGAAATTGATTGAAGCGAAAACGAAAGAGAGGGGGGTGTAAGCAAAGTGCAAGAGTTAATTAAGCACTTTTTTGTGGCAAATTGTGTTGTTTCGCCTGCGAGGCAGACTTAATCTGCGCTTTTGCGATTTAGAAAAGAACTACGAAAAAGTAGTTCGATAATAAAAGGACAGGCGCGATGGATTTAGCAAAGCAAGACTGGCTCGATGCACTGGATGATCTTATTGAAAGTGAGGGCGCTGATCGCGTTAAAGAAATTTTGAGTGATCTGCAACTCTCAGCGTATCGAAAAGGAATTCGATTATCTTTTTCTGCGAATACGCCATATGTGAACACCATTCCCGTAGATCAACAAGTACCTTATCCGGGAGATCGCGAAATGGAGCGGCGCATCAAAAGTTTGATTCGTTGGAATGCGATGGCGATGGTGGTTCGAGCCAACCGCGCAAAAGATGGCATTGGCGGGCATATTTCGACGTATCAATCGATTGCTACGTTATATGAAGTTGGATTTAACCATTTTTTCCGAGGTAAGACGGATGATTTTCCAGGCGATCTAGTCTATTTTCAAGGGCACTCCTCCCCGGGAGTGTATGCACGAGCGTATTTAGAAGGACGTTTGACGGATGAGCATTTACTTAATTTTCGGCAGGAACTGAATGACAAGCCAGGACTCTCTTCCTATCCGCACCCGTGGTTAATGCCTGATTTTTGGCAATTTCCAACGGTTTCCATGGGATTAGGACCTATATCTGCGATTTATCATGCGCGCTTTATCAAATATTTGGAAGACCGAGGGTTGAGAGAGCGGACAAATCAAAAAGTGTGGGCTTTCTTGGGTGATGGTGAAACCGATGAGCCAGAAACCTTGGGTGCGATCAACCTTGCGGCTCGTGAAAAACTCGATAACTTGACCTTTATTGTGAACTGCAATCTGCAACGGTTGGACGGACCGGTGCGCGGAAATGGAAAAATTGTTCAGGAGCTGGAAGCCTCCTTCCGTGGTGCGGGATGGAATGTGATTAAAGTATTGTGGGGCGATGATTGGGATCCACTATTTGAGAAGGATTCCAATGGGGCACTTGCGAAGCGAATGGGTGAAGTAGTCGATGGGCAATATCAGAAATATACCGTGGAGAGCGCTGATTATGTTCGCGATCATTTTTTTGGTGCTGATCCGGAATTAGCCGAAATGGCATCGGGTCTTTCGGATGATCAAATTAAACGGATGCGACGGGGCGGTCATGATCCGGCCAAGGTGTATGCGGCTTATCATAGCGCTGTGGAGACGAAAGGTCGTCCGACTGTGATTTTAGCCAAAACCGTGAAGGGTTATGGTTTAGGCGCAGCAGGGGAAGGTCAGAATATTACCCATTCGCAAAAGAAAATGGGTGAAGAAGCGTTGCGCGAATTTCGGACTCGTTTTGGATTACCGATTTCAGATGAAGAGATTGATGATGTTCCTTTTTATCGTCCCGATGTAGATTCTCCAGAAATGAAGTATCTGTTGGAGCGCCGGTCTGAGTTAGGTGGATATGTACCGCAACGTCGGACGGAGTATAAACCCGTTGAAATGCCTGCGGATAAAATCTTCGAAGAATTCAATGATGGTTCGGATCGTGAAGTCTCAACTACGATGGTCTTTGTTCGTATTTTAAGTAAGATTTTGGCCGATAAAAATATTGGCAATCTAGTTGTTCCGATTGTGCCGGATGAAGCCCGCACGTTTGGGATGGATGCCCTGTTCCGGCAGGTGGGTATTTATGCGCATACAGGTCAGCTTTATGAGCCGGTAGATGCCGATAATCTCCTGTATTACAAGGAAGCGGAAGATGGGCAGATTCTCGAAGAAGGTATAACAGAAGCGGGATCGTTTGCTTCCTTTGTGGCTGCGGGTACGGCGTATGCGAACCATGGGATCAATACGATTCCATTTTATATCTACTATTCAATGTTTGGATTTCAGCGGATTGGTGACATGGCATGGCTCGCAGGAGATTCACGTTGTAAAGGATTTCTATTAGGAGCTACTGCTGGTCGTACAACCCTCGCAGGCGAGGGCTTGCAGCACCAAGATGGACATGGGCATGTAATGGCACTGACTATTCCGAACATGATGGCATACGATCCGGCATTTGCTTATGAGTTGGCCGTAATCATCAAAGATGGTATTCGCCGCATGTATGTCGAAAACGAGCAGCTATTTTATTATGTCACACTCATGAATGATAATTATGTTCAAGCCGCCATGCCGGATGGATGCGAAGAGGGCATTTTGAAAGGGATGTACAAATTCCGAAATCATAAAAATGCACAAGCGCAAATTTTGGGGAGTGGCGCTATCTTACCAGAGGCCATCCAAGCGAGTGAGTTGCTCGAAGAGAAATACGGGGTTGCCACAAATATATGGTCGGTAACAAGTTATAAATGTCTGATCGAAGACGTGCAGGATGCGCAACGTGAACAAATTCGAAATGGCAAAGAAGTGAAACCCTATTTTGCATCTTGTCTGGAGGGAGAAGTCGGTCCGGCTATTGCCGCTTCTGATTATCTAAAATTGATGCCAGGTGTTTTGGCACAGCATGCCCCGAACGGGCTCATCGCATTGGGTACGGATGGATTTGGTCGCAGTGATGACCGTCCGGCATTGCGGCAGCATTTTGAGGTGGATGCCCATGCGATTGCTTGGTCTGTGCTTGCCTCACTGGCAGCAAAAGGACAGTATGACGCGAAGCAATTGGAGAAAGCCCGTGGTGAGCTGGGCATCGATGTTAATAAACCCAATCCGCTAGGAGAATAAAGATGGCCATTGAATTTAAGTTGCCTGAACTGGGCGAAAATATTGAAGGCGGTGATGTGGTAAGCGTACTCGTTAAAGAGGGCGACAGCATCAGCGAAGGACAGTCGATTTTAGAGATCGAAGCCGGCAAAGCGAGTATGGAAATTCCCGCACCTGCTAGTGGAACCATCAGCAAACTGCTCATTGCACAGGGAGACAATGTGAGCGTGGGACAGCATGTCTTGACTCTAGAAGGTGAAGTGGCTGCTCCTTTGAAGGAAGAGGCACCCGTTGCAACTGAACCCGAAGCGAAGCCAGAGCCGAAGCCAGAGCCGAAACCAGAGCCGAAGCCAGAGCGGACCGCTGCACCGGCTCCCGCTCCAGAACCAACACCAGAACCTATTGCAGATGCAACGCCTCGTACAATTGTTTCAGCTGCTCCGAACGTACGTAGATTGGCTCGCGAATTAGGAATCGATATTCAAACCGTGAAAACGTCGAATGAAAATGGCCGAATTTCTCTTGAAGACGTAAAAGCGTACGCCAGAGCTATCATGGAGAGTGGCGGAGGCGCATCTACTTATCAACCTGTTCGACCAAGTGGTATTCAGGGGCATATACGTGCTGAAAAAATGAGCGCCATTCGCAAAGCTACAATGAATCATATGGCTCATTGTTGGGCAACGATTCCACATGTTACCCAACACGATACGGCAGACATCACGCGTTTGAATGAATTACGCAAACGGATGGTGAGCACGGCAGAATCGGCAGGGGTGAAATTGACCATTACGTCGATGTTGGTGAGTATTGTTACCGGAGCGCTTCGTCGCTTTCCCAATTTCAATGCGAGTATTGACGCAGAGAAAGGTGAGATTCTCTTTAAAGATTACTACAATGTCGGGATTGCCGTAGATACAGACAAAGGACTTATGGTCCCTGTGATTCGGGATGCCGATCATCTTTCGATGACGGAGATGGCAGCCGCCTTAACCGAGGTATCTCAGAAAGCCCGGAGTGGTCAAATCGGACTTGACGATTTACAAGGGGGAACCTTTACGATCTCAAACTTGGGTGGCATTGGAGGTTCTTTCTTTACTCCGATTGTGAATTCACCCGAGGTAGCGATCTTGGGCGTAGGCCGGGGTGCTCCAGATACCGAGGGTCGTTTGCAAATGCCTTTATCCCTTTCCTATGATCATCGACTGATTGATGGTGCTGATGGCGCGCGTTTCTTGCGGTGGATTGTGGAAGCGATTGAAGAGCCGATCTACTTCTACATGGAGAATTAAGACCGCTGTGCGACTGAACGAATCCACGCTGTGTGTGCTCGATTTCGAGAGCACCGGTGTGGTTGCGGGTCATCCTAATGAACCATGGCAAATTGGTTTGGTGTTCCTGCGGGAAGGGGTGGTGGATAGAGCATCTATGTGGGAACAATTTATGCGCATTGATCCCACGCGTCCGTTCAATCCGCATGCCCCCGGTCGACATGCTCAACTGCGAGAAATCTTGGCGGATGCACCGGAACGAGAGATGCTTCTTCCGCAATTACGTGAACGTTTGAAAGGGGATGCTCGAGTGGCGCATAACTGTTCAACTGAACAAAAAATGTTAAGAATGATCGCGCCTATGCACCGCTTTGAACCTTGGATTGATACGCTTAAACTAGCCCGCGAAGCATGGCCAGGCCTTCCTTCTTATGCCTTAGAATCATTGGTGGAGACCTTGTATTTGCAAGAACGGATCGAGACGCTTGTGTCGGATCGAATCGCTCACGATGCCCTCTATGATGCCGTAGCCGCAGCGGTTTTATTGGAACGACTCTGTAAAGAGGGGTGGGGCAATCTATCGCTGTCGCATCTGCTTACTACTTAGCCGAGCAACATGTTCTCAGTGGTTTCCCAATCAATGCAAGGGTCGGTTATGGAAAGACCATACTGCCGTTGCCCTGCGATTTTCTCATTGTCTGCTTCGATAAAACTTTCAATCATTGCACCCGTAATGGAGCAGGAATCTTCTTTGCGTTGTTCAAGGATGCTATTCCATACATTAATCTGATTGGCGGCCACCTTATTGGCATTGGCATGCGAGCAATCGACCATGAGTGAGGGTTGAAGGTTCGCTTGCTCGAGGCGTTCCGTGGCAGCGACTACTTCTGGCTTCTCGTAATTAGGGACTCCATCGCCTCCGCGCAAGACCAGATGGGTATTGGGATTACCTTCTGTGGTGACAACGGAGGTGTAGCCTTCGGGGTCGATGCCTAGAAAACGGTGGGGAATACTAGCGGATTGAATTGCGTTGATGGCCACTTGTACATTGCCATCGGTGCCATTTTTGAAGCCTACCGGCATGGATAGACCACTGGCCATTTCACGGTGGGTTTGCGATTCGGTGGTTCGCGCGCCTATCGCCGCCCAGCTGATCAGATCAGCGGTATACTGAGGCACAATCGGATCTAAAAATTCCGTGGCAATCGGGAGCCCTAATTCAGCAATTTGTAGAAGCAGTTGACGGGCGACTTGCAAGCCGTGTCCCATATCACAACTATCGTCTAAACGCGGATCATTAATAAATCCTTTCCATCCGGTGGTGGTGCGGGGTTTTTCGAAATAGACCCGCATCACGATGAAGAGACGGTCGGCGGTTTGATCGGCAACGACTTTGAGTCGTTGGGCATAATCAAGAGCGGCTACGGGATCGTGAATCGAGCAAGGACCGATCACGGTCAGCAGACGTGGGTCTTTTCGGTCAATAATATCGCGAACGGCTTGACGTTGATCAATGATTTGTTGAACGAGCGCATCGCTCAAGGGCAGCTCGGCTTTCAGCTTTGCGGGTGTAATGAGTCGTTGCAAGCCGCGGATGCGGAGGTCTTCAGTATGTTTATTTTTGGTTGTCATAACGCGGGCGAATAAACCACAAACAGGCGGTTGGAACAAGGGTAGGAAACAACTTTCTAAAACGAAAACAGGCGCTCTGTTTGCACAGAGCGCCCTTTATCCTCAACACATTCAAATAGAAGGAAAAAATGTGTCGAAATTAATACATCTGGCTATAACCGAGTTGAATCGAATGGCCGCCTTGTTCAACCTCTAGTTCGCTGCTTTCAAAGTCATTGGCGAATAGATATTTGTATTCGAGGTTTATTGAGCAATCTTCATCGATTGCTTGAGAAATACCTATCCCGAGTTGGGCTCCGAATACAGTATCGCCAATATCTACAATATCAATTTCAACTTCTGTACTGATAATACCAACTCCGCCCAGCAGATAGGTTTCGAGTTCATTTGATAAATCAAGGAAGTACATTCCGTTCAGCATGGTCGACCATTGAGTTACGTCACTCGTGCCTTCGTCCCATTCTGTATCTAAATAACTGAGTGCCAGTTCAATGGCAATGGGCATGCCGGCGCATCTAACGCCTAATGCGCCTTCGATGATATAGCCAGCTTCATACTCAACCTCACCTAAGTTCACACCAATAAACGTAACATCAGCATCACTGGGTTGCGCCCAGCCGCCACTAAGACTCCAGTAGGTTCCTTGTCCGGCAGATGCTCCGAGAGCTACGGTTGCAATTAAAAGCAGTAATACGTTTTTTTTATTCATTTTTCATTCCTTTCGTTTAGTGAAAATCATTTCACCCATCACGAGGGATGGGTGAAGCATGGGTAAAATCGATTTAATACATGTAGGTGATGCCCAGCTGAAGGATTTGAGTGTTGAATTCAACTTCACTTTCATTGATTTCGAGATTATTAGCGAACAGATAGCGATATTCGAGGTTCAGACAGGTCATGGGATCGATGGAGTAGCAGATGCCGGCTCCGAGTTGCCCTGCAAAATCAATGTCGCCGTCGATATCATCAGAATCGTAATCGATCAATCCAACCCCTGCTAAACAAAGGGTGTAAAACAGGAGCTAGAATCGATGAAGTACATGCCATTTAACATGAGTGTCCAGACATCTACGTCTAGACTGGTTGAATCACCCTTCATATTCGCTTCATTTTGTTGATAAGAGAGTGCGAGTTCATAAGCAATGGGTAGATCGCTGATCTTATTCCCGATCGCTCCTTCGATGATCCATCCTGCGTCGTATTCAATTTCTCCTGCAGTCGTGCCAGACTCTATAATATCACCATCACTGGGTTGTGCCCAACCGGCACTGAGGCTCCAATAGGATTGTTGATCGGCGATGGTTCCTGCTGCAATAAGTAGGCTACATGTGAATACCATTAATTTTTTCATGCTTTAAAGTCGATGATCCGTTGTTCACGGTTGCGAACAATTTCACGATGCGTCCAGAGTAGATGTGGATCGTGAAAGGGGATGCCTCGGGTGGTGGTTTCGAGCGAGTGTTGTTCTTTCTCGGATATGGGCTGAAGAAGAAGATGGGCGTCTAGCGTGGCTTGCGTTCCTCTGTGAGGACGTCCGACTGGGGTTGTTTCGCCAATGGAAAAACCGGCTTGCAGCAGACCAGCGCGTATGGGGCCGGCAGCAGCATAGGTGAAGAGTTGAGCGTGAGGTCGCATGATTCGTTTGATTTGTTGAAAGAATTGCAGGGTCCAACATTCGCTGTTGCGGGGTGAGGAGAAGGCGTCCAGAAAGATGAGATCTACGGACGTATCGGGTAGCCGTGTGAGGGTATGGCGGGCATCGCCCCATTGCATATGAATGGGATGCTCGGGAAGGGGTGTGGCAGATCCATGCTCATAAAGTTGCCGCAGTATGGCGTTCCAGTTGAAGTGGGCTTTTGGATCGGTGGGCAGGATTTCAGCGGCATGCCGGACGATGCGTCGATCCATTTCAAGTGCGGTTATTTGAAGGGGGTGAGCAGCACCGATGGCGGCGTTAAGTGCGGCATGGCTGTTGTAGCCGAGTCCAAAGCAAATATCGAGCAGGTGGAGGGGTTTGTTTTGAAGTAGTTCATGAAGATGGGCAGGTTGGACATATTTTTCTTCGGCTTCGAGGTGGGCTCCGGTACGGGTATGATAATGTTCTTTTACGTGATCATTCCAGAAGGTGGTTGATCCATCGTCGGTGATAACGGGATGAATGGTGAGTTCGGTGGGGGGCTCAGTATGAGTGTATGCGGGGAAAAGATCACCTTGCCGCCATTCTCGGGCTTCCATTTGGGCGATGATATAGTTCCGAAATTTTTGTTTATCCATCTGCCAGCGGGGGGCGATAAGTTCATGATCGAGCGTATCGGTGGTTAAGCGCATGATCGGGAGGGTGGGTGGCATACGGCGGATAAAATCAATCAGATGTTCGCCAAAGGTATATTCATTGAAAACGGGGAGGGGGGTGAGGGCATGCTCGAGGGCTAGGGTGGTTCCTTTCTCAATGTGGAGGTTGTGGATTTTTACGGCTTGTATGGGCAGTTGAGCGAAGCGGTCGGCGGTTGCTTGAAAATCGGTGGCGGTTTCGCCGGGTAGACCGAGAATGGCGTGGAGGGCGATGGGTATATTTGCTTGATGAAGAAGCTCAATGGCACGTTCGCTGCTGGCCCAGTCGTGTCCGCGATGAACGCGTTCGAGGGTGGCATCGTGGATGGTTTGTACACCGAGTTCCACCCAAACTTCGATATGGCGATTGAGTTCGATGAGGAAGTCGAGGGCTTGTGGGGTGATGCAGTCGGGGCGGGTGCCGATGCTAACGGCTGTGAAGGGAAATTGATCAAGTAGATTGAGATATAGAGGTTGTTGGGATGCTCCGAAGGTGGCAGAGAAGGCTTGGATATAGGCCATAAATTTTTTGGCACCATATCGGCGTCGGGCAAAATCGATGGCGACTTGCATTTGTTCTTCGACGGTTTCGGTGCCGAGGGTTTGAACGGCGGCCGATCCCCGGAGATTACAGAAGGTGCAGCCGCCTGATCCGTCGGCTTCCCGGTTGGGACAGCCAAAGTTAAAGTCGATCGGAACGCGGTGAAGCGGCGCACCGTGGCGTTCAATCATGAAATCTTTATAGGAGGTGAAGGGGAGCTTCATCGGTTGAAACGGAGTCGCATTCCGCGAGTTGATTCGTTGGGAGTTCCTTTGTGATAGGCGAGTTGGCCGTTGACGAAGGTGGCGGCAACGGTGGCGCTGAAGGTGATCCCTTCAAAGGGAGACCAGCCGCAGTGGTAGAGGATGTTTTCGTTGGATACGGTGTGCGGTGCATCGGGGTCGATGAGTGTGAGGTCTGCGTGGTAGCCTTCACGAATGAAGCCCCGCTCTGCGATTTGATAGATGGTTGCAGGGTTGTGTGCGGTTTTTTGTACGATCTGTTCGGGTGTCATGAATTCGAAGAGAACCTGAAGGGCGCTTTGCACCACGGGCATGCCGGAGGGAGCCTTGAAATAGGTGTGTTGTTTTTCATCCAATAAATGGGGGGCATGATCCGTTCCTACCGTATCGATCAAACCTGTTTTTAGTGCCTCTCGCAGGGCTTTTCTATCTGCTGCTGTTTTGATGGCCGGATTGCATTTTATACGTGAACCGAGCTGATCGTAATCGTCTTCAGAGAACCATAAATGATGAGGACATGCTTCAACGGTTATCTTTTTATCTGCGACTGCTGAGGGTTCAAAAAATTCTAATTCTCGAGCGGTTGTCATATGCAGAATATGAATTTGAGTGTCATATGCTTTTGCCCGAGCAACCGCCTCTTTTGTGGATAACCAGCAGGCTTCGGATGATCGAATATTGCCATGTTCTCTAAAGGGGATCTGTTCGCCATATTTTTCGAGTGCCGCTTGCTCGTTATCACGAATAATTTGATCGACTTCGCAGTGCAGGGCAATGGGTACCTTGACTTGTTTAAATATCTGATCAATTTGTTCTTCTCTGTTCACAACCAAGTTGCCTGTTGAAGATCCTAAAAATAATTTTACGCCGCAGACCCATTCCGGATCGAGGGTGAGGAGTTCATCGAGGTTATGGTTGGATGCACCGAGATAGAATGAATAGTTGGTGTGTGAGGTTTCGGCGGCAAGGGTATATTTTTCTTCGAGAGCGGCAAGGGTTACGGCGGCTGGTTTGGTGTTGGGCATTTCCATGGTGGAGGTAATCCCGCCGGCTACCGCTGCGCGACTCTCGCTGGCGATGGTGCCTTTGGCTTCAAGGCCGGGTTCTCGGAAATGGACATGCACATCGATCATACCCGGCAACACTAATTTGCCCGCTGCATCAAAGACGGTTTCGTTTGCGCTGCCCTCAATGGAGGAAGCGATGGATTCAATTCGTCCATTTCGGATGAGCAGATCGCCGGTTTGAATCTGATTTTCGTTTACGATACGGGCGTTTATAATTCGTCGTGTTTGCATCTGCTCAACGTAGGTGATGAGTTCGGCGGAATCAAGGCGCTTATCTATCACACTTTTTTTGCTTTTTTACGTTAATTTATTCGAATCCGAGCGATTGTATAATGTGTGTGGCGTTGAATCGTTATTTTTTGATCGATTTTATTCGGTTCCATTCGCAAGAGAATGATAAAGAGACAGCAGTCAATGGCGAGGAAGTCAAATGAGTGAATTTGTGCAGCAACGAATAAGTGATGAAGAAGCATTAGATATGCTCAAGCATATGCCGACGGCAGAACTGATGGCACGTGCCAACGAAATTCAGCGGGCGCGGCATGGAAACAAAGTGTATTATGTGCACAGTCATAATTTGAATCCGACCAATTTATGCGTCGTGAAATGTAAACTCTGTTCGTTTTATCGAGATGAAAATGCGCCTGATGCGTATGTCACAACGCTTGAAGATGCGCGAAAAGATTTAGAAAAAGCACAGGGGCACAACCTAACCGACCTGCATATTGTGGGTGGAATGATTCCAGAGCTGGATATTGGATATTATGAAGATCTATTCGCTTTATCCCGTGAAATGCTACCAGGTGTTTTGCTGCAAGGTATGACGGCGGTTGAAATTCATTGGATTGCAGGGAATGCAGGCATTTCAGTGAAAGAGTGCTTGGAACGATTAACCGCGAAGGGGTTTGGTTCAATTTCTGGGGGTGGAGCAGAAATTTTTCATCCGGATGTGCGCAAAAAAGTCGCGACTACGAAGATTCTAGCGCAGCATTGGTTAGATGTTCATCGGGAAGCTCATGCGCAGGGAATTCCAACGAATGCAACGATGCTCTTTGGTCATATAGAGAAAGATGAGCATCTGATTGATCATCTCTCGCGTCTGCGCTCATTACAGGATGAGACCGGAGGTTTCCAAGCGGTTATTCCGTTGCCTTTCCAAGCGAATGGAAAAGCGCTCGGTGTTAAATATAGTCCAACTGGAGATCGTCAAGTGCGTGTGGCGGCTTTGTCGCGCATCTATTGTGATAATTTTCCGCATGTACGGATGTTGGTAAATTATATGGATCGGAAACTATTGGGCGTTTTGACGCACAGCGGGGTGGATGACATTGGGGGTACCAGCTTGAATGAACGGATTGCGAAGGAGGGCGGGGCTCCTCAAAGCCAGAAGTTCTTCACGGCGGAAGAGATGGAAGAGTTTTTAGTGAATCATGGGCATACACCGGTGTTGACGAATAGTGCCTATGATCAACTTGAAGGGCAGCCGGATGTGAAGGCGTTGCCTCCCATGCCGACCGTTTCAACGCGTTGGAAACCGATTTTGGATCGCGTGGAATCAGGGGAACGGATTAATGCAGAGGATGCGACGATCCTTATGGACGAAGCCCCTTTCCAAGAATTGGGTCGTGTGGCGGCGAAAAAACGGGCGCTTGCAGTTCCGGGTGATCTGGCAACCTATGTATTTGATAAGAATTTAAACACGACCAACGTCTGTGTGGTGGATTGTAAATTCTGTGCCTTTTATACCAACCCAGAAAACAAGCGGGGCTATACCCGAACACCGGAACAAATTTTGGAAGAGGCGAGAAAAGCAGCCGAAGCAGGGGCCACTCAAATCTTGATTCAGGGCGGATTGAACCCGGATTTGAAATTAGACTATTACGAGAAATGTCTGAGTTTGATTCGAGATAATGTAGATATTTGGATTCACTCATTATCACCAACCGAAATCGAGTTCATTGCGGCGGAAGAAAATATTACGATTAAGGAGTGTTTAAAACGTTTACAAGCGGCTGGGTTACAATCATTACCGGGGGGGGTGCAGAGATGTTGGTGGATGATATTCGAAAAGCCATCAGCCCTAAAAAAACGCGTTCACAAGCGTGGCTAGATTTACATGATGACGCTCATTCGATTGGAATGAAAACGACGGCTACCATGGTGTATGGCTTTGGTGAAACCGGCGCCCAGCGGGTTGAACATTTGATAAAGGTACGAGATCAACAAGATAAATCTGGCGGCTTCACTGCCTTTATTCCTTGGAGTTTTTCTCCGAATAAAACCAAGTTAGATTGTCCGCGTTTGATGAACGGAACGGATTATTTGCGGATGGTGGCAATGGCTCGCATCATTTTGGATAATATCCCGCACTTGCAGGCGGGTTGGGTCACTGAAGGGCCGGATGTTTCTCAGTTGGCACTGCAATTTGGTGCAGATGATTATGGCGGGGTATTGATGACCGAAGAGGTGGTGAGTGCCACTGGTTTAGAATATGGCGTTACGGAAGATCAAGTCGTGAATATGATTCGCGAAGCGGGCTATGTACCTGCGCAACGAACCACACAATATGATACGATTCGTGTCTATGGGGATGAAGAAGAACCGGTAGGAGCATACGATGGCTAAAAATGTTTTAGGCGGTCCCTTAATGGTTTGTTCGTCAGATCCTGTTACAGGTTTTTTCCGGAAAGGGAAGTGCGATACCTGTGCGGATGATACTGGCATGCACACGGTATGCGCGCTCATGACCGAAGATTTTCTGATGTTTTCGAAGGAACATGGGAATGACCTTTCAACACCTCGTCCAGAGTTTAGTTTTCCAGGATTGGAAGCAGGGGATTATTGGTGTTTGTGTCTATCGCGCTGGATACAGGCTTTTAATGCGGATTGCGCACCTCAAATTCGTTTAGATGCCACGCATGCGTCAGTGTTGGAGTTTGTAGACCTAACTCGTCTCAAGGAGTTCGCTTCCGAAAACGGTTAAAATAGACCGGTCACTTTCCCAGTATGGGTATCCACATCAATGCGCCGAAATCCAGGATTCGAGCCGGTTCCCGGCATGAGTTTAATATCACCCGCTACTGGAACAATAAACCCAGCTCCACGGTAGATTAAAAGGTCTCGAATCGGCAGTCGCCAACTCGTTGGGGCCCCTTTAAGGGTTGGGTCATGAGAGAGGCTTAAATGGGTTTTCACCATACAGATGCCTAAGGCGACTGCTGCAGGATCTGCTTCGAACCGTTTTAATTTTTCTTGTGCATCTGGTAACCAATCGACGCCTGTTGCTCCATAAATCTCGGTTGCAATTTTTTCGACCCGTATTTGAATGGGTGTATCGGTCTCATAGAGAAAGGAAAATGTGTTGGGTTCTTCGGCTGCATCAATCACCTGTTGAGCGAGTTCTTTGGCACCTTCACCGCCGTTTAACCAATGTTCCGAAACGGCACAGCGTGCGCCGGCTTCTTCCGCAACTTGCTTAATAAGCGCATGTTCGGCTTGGGTATCGGTATGAAAGCTATTAATACAGACAACAGGGTTGGATCCACTTTTTAAAACGGTCTGAATATGGGCGATCAGATTGGAACAGCCTGCTTGGAGCAGGGGTACGTTTTCTTCGATGTAGGCGCGATCCAATGGTTTTCCGGGTTTTACATCTGGACCGCCGCCATGCATTTTTAGCGCTCGAACGGTAGCGACAATAACGACAGCATCGGGGGTAAGCCCAGAGTAGCGGCATTTAAGATTCCAAAATTTTTCAAAACCAATATCGGCTCCAAAACCGCTTTCGGTAACGAGATAGTCGCCGAGGCGAACGCCGATTTTATCGGCAATAACCGAATTTTGCCCAATGGCAATATTGGCGAATGGGCCGGCATGAACGAGCACGGGATTGCCTTCGAGGGATTGCACGAGGGTTGGGTTGAAGGTTTCAAGCATCAGGGCGGTCATGGCGCCATCGACTTCGAGATCGGCTGTGGTGATTTCGCGTCCATCGGTGCTGAAAGCCACGACCATGCGGGCGATACGCTGGCGCATGTCGGTGAGATCTTCGGCAATGGCTAGAATGGCCATTAATTCACTGGAGACGGTGATTTGGAATCCCGACTCCATCTCGAATCCATCCATCTTGCCACCTTGCCCGATGGTGATGTTACGTAGGGCTTGTGCGCAGAAGTCGATGGCCCATTTGATTTGAACTTGGGTGGGATCGATATCCAGCCGGGGGATACCGATTTGCGCGAGACGTTTATCATCGTAGTTGTGTTCATGTTGCATACGCGCAGTGAGGGCGACCATGCAGAGATTGTGTGCGTTGGTAATGGCGTCGATGTCGCCCGTTAATCCGAGGGCGAAGGGGGCGAGGGGGATGCATTGGGCTCGTCCGCCACCAGCAGCAGATCCTTTGATGTTGAAGGTGGGTCCGCCACTCGGTTGCCGGATGGCTCCGACCGATTTTTTACCGAGACAGGCCAGCCCTTCAACCAGTCCAAGAGTGGTGGTTGTTTTGCCTTCACCTAAGGGGGTGGGTGTAATCGCGGTTACATCAATATATTTTCCAATGGGGTTGGATTGAAGGCGGTTCCAGAGCGTTTGAGCATTGAGTTTTGCAATACCTTTGCCTTGCGGAATCCATTCATCGGTTTCCACGCCTAGTTTTTTTACGATGGTTTCGATCGCCTGCATCTGGGTTTCAGCGGCTTCTGCGATTTGCCAATCGGCGAGTTGAGTGGGGTCAAGGTTCATGCGTCTGCTCCCGCTTTTGGGGTGGGTGCTCCGCTGCGTAAATAGAGGATCCAATAGACCGAGCCCACAAAGATGGCACCACCTACCATGTTGCCAATGGTGACGGGTATCAGATTATTTAAGGCCCCTTTCAGCGTGAGGGTGTGAACGGCGATGTCGGCAGGTTGCACCAGAAAATCAGGATGATTCACAAGAAAGAGTCCGGCGGGAATAAAGTACATATTGGCAATGGAGTGCTCAAATCCCATCGCGACAAAGGCGGTGATGGGAAAAATGATCGCGAGAATCTTATCGGTTACGGACCGTGCGCTGTAGCAGAGCCAGATAGCGAGACAGACGAGAATATTGCAGAGCATCCCACTCGCGAAGGCTTCGGTGAAGCTGAGCGAGGTTTTAGCGGCTGCGATTTCAAGCGCCACTTGCCCCACGGCACCTTGATTGTGGAGCCAATGTCCGCTGAGAAAAACGAGCATGACGATGGCAATTGCGCCGATTAAATTACCCATGAGAACAATCAGCCAGCTTCGAAGCATTTGTGAAATACGGATGGAGCCGCTGTAGCAAGCCATGACCATGAGCGTATCGCCTGTGAATAGATCGGCTCCGGCAATAATAACGAGGATGAGACCGAGCGAGAAGGCAAGCCCCCCGAGTAATTTAGCAAGCCCGAGGCCCAGCGAGCTGTCGTGAATCACGTGCGTGAAGAAAGCAGCTCCGAAGGCGATAAATGCACCCGCTTGAATGGCGAGAAAGAGCGCACTCAGCAGATCGCGGTTCGCCTTTCGAATGCCAGATGCTTCCGCTCGTTTTGCCATGACGGCGGGAATATAGGCGTCTACATTTGGATCGTCCATAAAGTACCTCAATAAGCGGCAAAACCTACCGGATCGGTTTTCGGTTTACGAACGAAAAACGTGTTCATTCAATCCAGTTGAGTGAGCGTAAAAAGAGCGTCGCCTCTTCAATAGTTTCATCATATTTGGTTTGGTTGAAGAAGCCGTGTGGCATTCCTTCATAAAGCTTGAGTTCGCAACGGTTTTCTTGCTCTTTCATCGCTTTCTGAAAATCGACCGCTTGCGTGTGCGGAACGGTCGCGTCTGAGGTGCCGTGCATGATCAGCGAAGGTGGCATATCCGGTTGGATATGTTGAAGCGGCGAAAGTCGGTTGGCGAGATCACCTAAACGTGAGCCAGCGTAAAGCCATGTATCTAAGACGGGATTGAAAAGAATCAAGGCGTTTGGAATGGTCGAAAGGGAAAGGTCATCTTGTGGGTCATTCATTTCAGTCAAGGTGGCGGTGGCTAAGGCAAGGTGTCCGCCTGCAGATCCGCCAGAAGCGGCAATTCGATTGGGATCGATATTCCAATCGGAAGCGTGTTCACGAAGGTAACGCATGGCTGACTTGGCATCCATAACGCAGCTATCGGGTTGGACATCATCGCGGTTTTTCACGCGGTACTCGGCAGCGCATGCGATCATCCCTCGATCGGCAATATGCTGGGCTTGTCGGTAGAATTGGGTTGGAGAGCCGTTGTTCCATCCGCCCCCAAAGAAAAAGAGAATAGCGGGGCGAGGGTCGCCGGACTGCACCGAGTCGGGCAAAAATACGTGGAGCTTGAGAGGGGTCTGTTCGGTTGTTTTGTATAGCACGAGTTGGTCGGGTTCTGGCCGATTTTGTGCGCCGGAGAGGCTTTGAATAAAGAGCAGAACGAGAATTATATATTTCATAGATTACTCCGGTGAATATCCATTTGGGTGTGCTTGATGCCATGCCCATGCCGTTTTAACGATGGTTTCAAGATCGGGGTATTGTGGATCCCAGCCCAGTTCATGGTGTGCTTTGGTGGCATCGGCGACGAGGATAGTACAGTCGCCCTCGCGCCGCGGTTGTACTTCGGCTGGAATGGGGTGTCCGGTTACGTTGCGACAGACATCGATCACTTCTTTCACGGTATATCCGCCCCCATTTCCGAGATTATACGCCCCTCGTATTTCTGGCTTGAGGGCGAGAATATGCGCCTGTGCGAGGTCTTTAATATGGATATAGTCGCGTACACAGGTTCCATCGCGCGTTTCATAATCATCGCCGAAGATATAAATTTTTTCTCGTTTACCTTGTGCCACTTGTAGGATGAGCGGAATGAGATGGCTTTCAGGAATATGGGCTTCGCCATAGGCTTCGGTGGCTCCGCACGCGTTGAAGTAGCGTAGGAAGACACACTCCACACCGTGAATTTTTTCCGCCCATTGAAAGATTTTTTCGCAGAGCAGTTTTGATTCACCGTAGACGCTTTCGGGGTGTTGCGGCAGAGATTCATCCATTGGAATTTTTTCGGGGGTTCCGTAGGTGGCACAGGTGGAAGAAAAGATGAGTTTTTTACAGCCTGTTTCTACCATGGCCTGCATGAGGTTGAGTGAACCGGTTACATTGTTCTCGAAGAAAGGAAGGGGCTCTTTCATGGATTCACCGACTTCAATATAAGCGGCAAAATGAATGATGGCATCCGGTTGTTCGACCTCGAGCGCGGATTGAATATCCTGTTTATTGCGGAGATCGCCTTGAATGAAGTGAGCTCGTGGATCGACCGCTGGGCGGTAGCCGCGTTCGAGGTTATCAAACACGACCACCTGATGATCGGCATCGCACAACATCTGTGTGGTTACACTTCCGATATATCCGGCCCCACCGGCAACTAAAATTTTCATAGGATCTCCTGCTTGAATGAGGGGTTAATGATCTGGGCGCCTGCAGAGGGGATGGTGATCTCGGCCGTCGGTTGAAATCCTTTTTGACGACAGGTCTCTAGAATCGATTCAGTGAGCGTTTCTGCTTCGGCTTCACGGGCGAGAACGACAACACTGCCGCCCCAGCCGCCCCCCGAAAGGCGGGCTCCGAGGGCTCCGGCTTGTTGGGCGGCTTCGACGACGGTATCGAGTTCGGGGCAGGAGTTTTCGAAGGCGGTGCGGGAGGTTTCGTGCGAATCATAGAGGAGTTGTCCAAACGCGTTGAGATCGTGTTGTTCAAGGTGCTCAATGCCTTGTGCAACGCGGGTGATTTCTGCAATGACATGTTCAGCGCGTTGTGCTGCTTCGGGGTCGATCCGATCGCGGTATTGGGTGAAGTCTTCCCACGACACATCTCGCAGGGCTTCGACTGGATGGTCGAGCCATTCATTGAATTGCGCTGCGGCTTTTTCGCAACTGATGCGTCGTTCGTTATAGGGAGATGCTGCCAACGCGTGTTGGATATGCGGGTTAATCATAATAAAGCGCGCTTCGGTTGGCAGGGCTATGGATGCCGTTTCGAGGGTGCGGAAGTCGGAATAGATCAGCCCCGAGGGAATGCCAAAGATGCTGGAAAACTGGTCGAGCAGCCCGCAGTTGCAACCGGCAAACCGTTGTTCTGCGGCTTGGGCAACTTTTGCGACCGTAATGGGATCGAGTTGACCCCCTGCATATTCGATGAGGGCAAACGCGGTTGCCACTTCAAGGGCGGCGGAGCTGGAAAGTCCGGCTCCCATCGGAATGGAGCCTGCAAAGGTGCAGTTCACGTTGTCGACTTCGATGCCATGTGGACGCAGCAGATTGAAGACGCCTTTCACATAATTGGCCCATTGAAATTCCTCGCTTAGCGTCTCATCGGTGGTGGGGTTAAAATGAACGGATTGATTGAGGTTGGCAGCGGAGAGGTTCACGCCGGGGGTGTCGGAGGGCGAGAGTATTACGGCGGTACCGCGATTGATCGCGGTGGAGAGCGTGGTTCCTGCGTTATAATCGGTATGATTTCCTAAGATTTCGATGCGACCCGGTGCATAGGCTTGCACCGTTGGGGGTGCGGCATAGGTGGCTTGGTGAAATTGGTTGGCAAGTTCTACCGGTTTCGGGTCATACATGGTCTTTCAGCTCCGTTCGTCAAGGAGGGTGCAAGATACGAAGTTGTGAATCATTTATCCAACATTATTTACGGAGTTCTTCTTTTTGTAAGTGAGATTCCTGAAGGGCAGGGCTTGCTTGAGAGGGGTGGCTTGGATAGACTCTGCCTTTTAAACGAATGCAGTGATGGCCTACGAAGTTTTAGCACGAAAATGGAGACCCCAGCAGTTTAGCGACGTGGTGGGGCAGGAACATGTAACCCGCACCCTCGTCAATGCGATTGAGCAGGAGCGGGTGGCTCATGCGTATATGTTTGTTGGATCGCGAGGCACCGGAAAAACGACAACGGCGCGTATCTTGGCGAAAGCGCTTACTTGTGAAAAAGGACCCTCTCCAATCCCATGTGATACGTGCGATGCGTGTCGTGAAGTGATGGCGGGCAATAGTCTGGATGTGATCGAGATTGATGGGGCTTCGAATAACAACGTTGATCAAGTGCGTGATTTGCGCGATAACGCTCGTTATGCGCCGACCCGAGGGCAATATAAGATCTATATTATCGATGAGGTGCATATGCTCTCTACGGCGGCGTTCAATGCCCTGCTCAAGACCTTAGAAGAGCCGCCTGCACATATTAAATTTATTTTTGCGACCACCGATGTGCATAAAGTCTTGCCTACGATTCTCTCCCGTTGTCAGCGGTTTGATTTACGCCGGATTTCGATTCAGGATATTGCGGGTCGTCTGCGCAAGGGTTGCGAAGAAGAGGGGATCAAGATCACGGAAGATGCGCTGATCGCGATTGCTCGCGGGGCAGAAGGGGGCTTGCGCGATGCGGAGTCGGCTCTCGATCAGTTGATCTCTTTTCGGGGTAAAGATATAACGGAAGAGGATGTACTAGCGGTCTTTGGATTGGTTTCTCGAGAAAGGCTTGAGCAGGTATCAACGGCCATTCTTACCAACAATGTAGCGGGTATTATGTCGTTGATTGCGCAGATGGATCAGGCCGGCAAAGATTTGCAACGAATTGTGATGGAGTTGCTGGACCTCTATCGAAACCTGCTGGTGGTCTCGTATGGTGATGATGCCGCATCGGCCTTGGAGTTGCCTGAATCGCAATTGGCATCTTTGCAGGCGCAGGTGAAGCAGACGGATGCCGGACGAATTTTACGGGTGATTGATGGATTGGTTGAAACGGATGGACGGATGCGGTATGCGCTTTCGAAGCGGACCCTGCTTGAAACCGGACTGATTCGCTGTGCGCGTGCAGCCGAAACCGTTACGCTCAATGAACTGATGGCGGAAATAGCGACCCTAAAAAAAAAAGGGGATAGCCTAACCGAAACCGCTCCATACCAGACCGAAGAAGAAATGCAACCCACAAAAAAGCCGGAATCAAAACCGGATGAACCTATTCTTGAAGCGAAACCAGCGGAGTCAAAACCAGTTGAAGAGGTGCCAGACGTGCCTGCAGAACCGGTAGTTGAGGTGCCGATAGAACGATCCCATAATCAGATTACGGTGGATGTTCAAGCACTCATTACCGATTGGCCGCATATCACCGATGCCGCCGCAAAAGCTGACTCGCTCTCTAAAAGCTATCTTCATGATACAGTGCCGATTGCCTTGGAAAATAACATCTTAGTGATTGGATATGATCCCGAATTCGCGTCGGAAGTGGAACGGTTCAAGGAACATCGCTTGCAGATTGCCTTGAGTCGTTCAATTGAGAAAAAAATCGGACAGAAGTTCCAACTGCAATTTCGTCCGTTGGTGGGAGAGAACCCGCAGGTGTTACCCACCGATCATCCGATCGAAGAACCGATGCCGATTGCATTGAGTGCCGAACTAGATCAGGTAGAATATGAGCATCCGGTGGTCAAAGAAGTGGTTGAGATTTTTAACGGACGTATAACAGATATTAGAACGTAGAGAAGGAGTCCCTTTATGGACATGATGAAAATGATGAAGCAGGCGGCTGATCTGCAGAAGAATATGAAGAAAAAGCAGAAGGCTCTCGCGAAAACCAAGGTATCGTATGAGCATGATGGGGTGCGGGTTGAAGTCTCTTGTGATATGAAAATTCAATCGATTCAACTCGATGAGGCGCAGGTGGTGGCAGGCAATGCCAAGCAGCTTGAACAAGCCGTTCAGAAAGCCGTGCAGGGTGCGCTCGATCAAGCCCAAGATGCGATGAATAAAGAGATGGGGTCGCTGACGCAGGGGATGAATTTGCCGGGTAATATGAAATTACCTTTCTAACGAGGAAATGCGCTGAATATTTTACTCGATAATTTAGTAGCGGCATTAAGTCGACTGCCTAGTATTGGGCGGCGAACCGCCGAGCGGATGGCGTTTATGCTGGTCGAGGATCAACGCGGGCTCATGCGGTTGCTCGCGAATGCACTGCTGGAAGCAGATGAGGGCATTGTTTGCTGTGAGCGGTGTGGTGGAATCACCGAAGGGCGCGTCAATCCGTGTCGTATTTGCACGGGAGAACGAGCAGAAGGGCACGTTTTGTGTGTGGTTGAGGCTCCGAGTGATATTCTCAAGATTGAAAGCTCTGGCGGCTTTAAGGGTCGATATCATGCTTTAATGGGGCGGCTTTCACCGATTCAAGGGGTGGGGGCGGCTGATTTACGGGTGGAAGCGTTGCTGGAACGGTTGCAGCCGGAAGGCATCAAGGAAGTATTGATCGCACTAGGAACGGATGTGGAGAGCGAAGCCACTGCGCACTATCTGCGCGAACTGCTCGAACCGCGTGGCATTCAGCTCAGTCGGATGGCATTGGGTCTGCCAGCCGGAAGTGCGATTGAATATTCAGACGCCGCCACCTTATCTGAAGCGATACAGGGTCGGCGCTCTTTTACGTAAAAAGTCGATTTGGAATGGTTGACTTCCAGACGGTTTCATGTACCTTTTTTGACCTTTGGCAGATTCCTGCGTAGCTCAATGGTAGAGTAGGTGGCTGTTAACCACTTGGTTGTTGGTTCGAATCCAACCGCAGGAGCCAATTTTCTTTTTCTTTCCCCGAATGAACCACTTGCCCATCCCTATTTCATGGTGGAAAATAAAAAAGCCCGACCATTCGATCGGGCTTTTTTGTTATCTAGGAATGTTGCGTTAGCCTGCGTAGAGCGCAGAAACTTTATCCCAGTTCACCACATCAAAGAACGCCGCGATGTAGTCTGGCCGACGATTCTGATAGTTAAGGTAGTAGGCATGTTCCCAAACATCCAATCCAAGGATGGGAGTTCCACCTTCGACATCCGCCATGTAGGGGTTGTCCTGATTGGCCGTTGACGTCACGCTCACGCTACCGTCATCGTTTTTGCACAACCACGCCCAGCCAGACCCAAAACGAGTGGCAGCTGCATTGGCGAACGCTTCCTTGAAGCCCTCCATGCTGCCAAAAGCACTATCGATCGCCGCCTGCAGCTCGGCACTTGGCGCCGAAGATTCCGAAGAGAGAATCTCCCAGAAAAGCGAATGATTGGCGTGACCACCGCCATTGTTACGAACCGCACCGCGTTTCGCCTCAGGCAGTTCGCCCAATCGAGCGCAGAGTTCTTCCACGGGAAGATCTGCAAATTCAGTACCCTCCAGTGCCGCATTCGCTTTCGTGATATACGCCTGGTGGTGTTTTGTGTGGTGGATTTCCATTGTTTTCGCGTCGATATGCGGCTCTAACGCATCATACGCATACGGCAACGCCGGTAGTTCATAAGCCATTTGTTTCTCCTAGGTTAAACGATTCACTGCTCTGATAATGAATCAGAACACGAGTAAGTCAATCGAGAAGGGGGGGAACTTACACACTTTGTCGGTTGCAAGCTAGAGAGATAAAAAAAGCCCGCCAAATGGCGGGCTGAAATCATCTTGTCGGCGATGGTGCTGTGGGTTGCACGACAAGGTAGTAGAGTGACTACAATCATTAATACGCAGGCACCCTCTGATCTGTTACTCAAAAGCGCACTTTTTTTCATTTTTATTTTTAAACCCAATAAAACAGGGGGTTTGAGTGGTTTCGGTGCGGGTGACGGCTCCATAAGGTAAATAAGCGAACTCGTCGGTGAGGGTTCCGCTGGAATCAGTCAAAGCTATTGTGGAGCCGAGTTCGTCGGCGTGGTAGTAGGCGATGGAGCCGTCGGCTTCGAGGACGTTGAGGTTGGTGAGGCCGGCGCCGTTGCCGTAGATGATGCCGTTGGTGTCGATGCTGAGGTGGATGGCTTCGGTGCCGGGGGCGGCATACCAGAAGGAGAGTCCGTTGCTTTCTTGATCCATGGTGATGTCCCAGAGGCTGTCATCTTGGGTGTTGCGGAGGCGGAAAAATTTCCATTGGTCGGTCTGCCCTTGAATTTCAAGGGCGGGGATGATTCCGTCTTGTGCTTGGAGGGTGAGGGTGCCGGTCATGGTGTCTCCTTGCTTCTGAACGAAGTCCTCTGCTTGAGTGGGGAGGATGAGGGTGGTGAGCGTTAGTGTGATGATGCATGCTGTTTTCATGTGCTTCTCCTGATTTGAATACGCTGTGCGTGAGGGAAATAGATCAACAGTTAATAATTACTTTGCAAATTATTTTATTATTTACTAATAAAGATATTTTTTTGATTCATATTTTTTGATTGCTGGGTGGGTTGAAGCTGGGGGTTTTGGATTGATTTACTGGGGGAAGGTACCATTATGTTTTGTATCGATAATCAGGGCAGTGGATGATGAATGGTGTAAATCAAATTAGCATTATGGGTATGGGTTTGATGGGGGCGTCGCTGGCGGCGGGGCTGAAGGATAGTGCGTATTCGGGTTCGGTGATTGGCTGGGGGCGTCGGGATGAGGTGCGTGAGGCGGCGGAACGGTCGGGTTGGTTTGATTCGGTGACGGCGGATGCGGCGGCGGCGGTGGCGGGGGCTGATTTGGTGGTGTTTTGTCTGCCGGTTAAGGCGATTGGTGAGGCGGTGCTGGCTTTGGTGGATGATTTTAAGGTGGGTGCGGTGATTACGGATGTGGGAAGTACGAAGTTGGCCTTGGGGGAGCTGTTAGGTACGCGGTTGGCTGCGGGTTCGGTTTCGTTTGTGGGTTCGCATCCGATTTGTGGCTCGGAGAAGAGTGGATTTGGGGCGGCGGATGCGTGTTTGTATCGGGATCGGTTGACGGTGGTTTGTCCGGGTGATTCGGAAGTGGCGATGGCGCGGGTTTCGGCGTTGTGGGCGTGTGTGGGTTCGGAGGTGGTTGAGATGGGGGCGCGGGAGCATGATGTGCTTTTGGCGTCGGCGAGTCATTTGCCTCATATGGTGGCGGCGTTGGTGGTGCGGGCGGTGGCTGGTGAGCCGGATGCAATTGATTTTTGTGGTACGGGTTTTCGGGATACAACGCGGGTGGCTTCGGGTTCGTCGGCGGTGTGGGCGGATATTATGGAGAGCAATCGTGAGGTGCTGGGGGGGACGTTGGTTCGGTTTCAGGATGAGTTGAGTGGGCTGTTGAGGTTGTTGGATTCGGGTTCACATGCGGAGATGGAGGCGTGGTTGGCGGAGGCGGCGGCGCAGCGGGATGAGATGGTGGACAATAGTAGGTATTTAGATTGATGAGTGGTGTGGTGGTCTATCCGGGTGTGTTGTCGGGGCGTGTGGCGTTGCCGGGCGATAAGAGTGTTTCGCAGCGGGTGGCGATGTTGGCTTCGTTGGCGTGTGGGACGTCGGAGGTGACGGGCTATTTGGATGGGGAAGATGCGCAGAGTACGTTGGCGGCGATGGTGGCGTTGGGGGCGTTGGTGGAGCGGAAGCCGGATGGGGTGATTTGTATTACGGGGGTTGGGGGTGCGTTGCGTGTGCCTTCGGAGCCGTTGGATTTGGGGAATTCGGGGACGGGTACGCGGTTGTTGGCGGGGTTGCTGGCGGGTGCGGGTGTGCGGGCGACGGTGGTGGGTGATGCGTCGTTATCGCGGCGTCCGATGGGGCGAATTGAGAAGCCGTTGGCGCTGATGGGTGCGGATCTGCAGTTGACGGGGGAGCGGGGTACGTTGCCGATGGTGATTGCGGGGGGGGATTTGAAGGGGATTAGGTATGAGATGCCGATGGCGTCGGCGCAGGTGAAGTCGTGTGTGTTGTTGGCGGGGTTGTTTGCGGAGGGGGAGACGACGGTGGTGGAGCCGCGTCCGACGCGAGATCATACGGAGAAGTTATTTGAGATGTTTGGTATTCCGGTGCGGGTTGAGGGTCGGTGCGTTTCGGTGATGGGGTGTGGTGCGGCGGGTCCGGTGTTTGCGGGTCGGGCGGTGCGGGTGCCGGGTGATTTTTCTTCGGCGGCGTTTTGGTTGGTGGCGGCGGCGGCGCGTGAGGGGGCTGTGATTGAGATGGAGGGCGTGGGGTTGAATCCGCGTCGGACGGCGTTGCTGGATGTGTTGAAGCGGATGGGTGCGGATGTGGATGTGGTGCCGGAGGTGGTGATGGGTGATCCGGTGGGTCGGTTGCGGGTACGGGGTGCGGTGCTGCGGGGTACGGTGATTGAGGGGGATGAAATTCCTAATTTAATTGATGAGTTGCCGATTTTGGCGGTGGCGGGTGCGTTGGCGATGGGTGAGACGGTGATTCGGGATGCGGCGGAGTTGCGGGTGAAGGAGAGCGACCGGATTGCGGAGATGGTGAAGCATTTGCGTTCGTTTGGGGTTTCGGTGGATGAGTTTGAGGATGGGATGCGGGTGCAGGGGGGGGCGGTGTTAAAGACGCCTGCGGGGCCGTTGCTGAGTGAGGGGGATCATCGGATTGCGATGTCGATGGCGATTTTGAATACGTTTGCGGATGGGGCGTTGAGGTTGGATGAGGTGGGGTGTGTGGATACATCGTATCCGTCGTTTTGGAAGGATTTGGTTTCGTTGGGGGGGCGGGTCGATCGATGAGGGAGTTGGGCACGTTGATTGCAATTGATGGACCGTCGGCATCGGGGAAGTCTTCGGTGGCGCGGGGTGTGGCGCAGGAGTTAGGTTTCATTTATGTGGATTCGGGGGCGCTTTATCGGGGGGTGACGTGGCTGGCGTTGGAGTCGGGCTTGGATGGTTCGGATGAGGCGGCGGTGATGCAGGTGGTGGATGCGGTGGCGTGGCGTTTTTTTGTGGAAGCGGGGGCGGTTGTGTTTTCGATTGATGAGGTGCGTCCGGGGGAGGCGTTGCGGGGGAAGGCGGTGCGGGAGGCGGTTTCGCGTTTTGCGGCGTTGCCGCGGGTGCGGTCGTTTGTGGTGAGTCGGTTGCGGTCGCATGCGCAGTTGGGTTCGTTGGTGATTGAGGGGCGTGATATTGGGAGTGCTGTTTTTCCGGATACGCCGTTGAAGTTTTATTTGGATGCGGATGAGCGGGAGCGGGCGATGCGGCGGCATCGGGAGTTGATGGCGGCGGGGGAGTCGGAGAAGGCGGAGGAAGTGTTGTTGAGTTTGAAACGGCGGGATAAGATGGATGCGGCGCGGGTGCATGATCCGTTGCGGGTTCCGGTGGGGGCGGTGCGGATTGATAGTACGTCATTGAATTTGAAAGAGGTGATCGAGGTCGTGATTAATCGGGTGTTGGAGTGCTGAATGAGATGATTGATCCGGTCAACCATGAGGTGATGGCAGATATGCGGATTTATCAGGCGTCGACGCGCGTGTTTAAGTTGGGCTTGTTGCTGTGGAATCGTATTCAGATTTCGGGGGCGGAGCATATTCCGGAGCGGGGGGGCGTGATGATTGCGTCGAACCATGTGAGCTATTTGGACCCGGCGATTGTGGGAGTGGGGTATCGGGGGCGTCCGGTGCATTTTATGGCGCGGGATACGTTATGGAAACCGGGATTTGGTAATTGGTGGATGGATCATGTGGGGTGTATTCCGGTGGCGCGGGGTACGGGCGATATCCGGGCGATGAAGCTGACGATTAAGGCGTTGCGGGAGGGGAAGGTGGTTTCGATGTTTCCGGAGGGAACGCGGAGTCCGGATGGTTCGTTGCGGTCGGCGAAGAGTGGTGTGGGCATGATTGTGGAAAAATCGGCGTGTGCGGTGGTGCCGGCGTATATTCGGGGTAGTTATAAGGCGTTTCCGAAGGGGGCTACGTGGATTAAACCGACGACGGTTTCGATCGATTTTGGGCGGCCTATTTTGCCGGAGGATTTTCAGGCGTTGGGTCAGGGGCGTGAGGCGTATGAGGCGCATGCGGCGTTGATTATGGAGCGGATTGCTGGGGTGCGTGAGGGGGATTGAGTTTGGGTTTTTCGTGCGTTTGAATTGTTTGGGCGTTAGATTGAGCAACTAATTTTTGGAGTAAGTGCATGGGTAAGAAGCAAAGAACGCCGATT
>CAJYAJ010000010.1 GCA_913065005.1 uncultured Verrucomicrobiota bacterium
ATTGGGAAGGACATATGTGGATTCAATTTTTTTCTCTCCACTCAACAGAAGGAATGTCTGACCTGTGATACGTGCCATAGACTTTTCATCAAAAGACGCATTTTGATAGACATCCATCCAATTAATTTTTATTCCATTTTCATTGAGAAAATTTACACATTCGAAAACGGAATAATCAGGTCGGATATGACGATCAAATAAACCTGAATATTTTACATAATATGAGATGAAAGACGTATACTTTACCTCTGATATGGAGATGGATGAAATCCCCAAAACCAAAGATGCTATTAATAGATTTAAACTACGTCTAATCACCAGCACATTAAACAAGCTATGCCCTTTGAATTAAAGATTAAACCAACTACATTTACGCTCTATGAAAATCTCCTATACATTCAAATGTGACACAACTGAACAAAAACGGCTTCTACAAGAATTAAAGAAATCGACCTATCGCCCAGAAAATGTTCCCCACACGGTGATCGCCGTTTCGATAGAACAATGCAGAATTAATCTCTACACATCTGGTAAATTACTAATTCAAGGTAAACGAGCTAAAGAGTGGATTGAATTTGTTCTCGAACCGACCATTTTGCAACGCATAGAAATTGGCTATGATGAAATTTTGGACCCTAAATCTCTTGAACCACATATGGGGATTGATGAGAGCGGGAAAGGCGATTTTTTCGGACCGCTCGTAATTGCTTCAGCGTATACCGATGAAAAATCGGTCGCGCTCTTAAAAGAAGTTGGCGTTCAAGACTCCAAACGTATCAAATCAGATCGAAAAATAATTACATTAGCCAAAGAAATCCGTAGAATCCTTAAAAATCAATGTACCGTTATCACGATTGGTTCGGAATCCTATAATCGCATGTATTCAAAGGTCCGGAACGTTAACAAGATGTTGGCTTGGGGACACGCAAGAGCCATTGAAAACCTGCTAGAAATAACACCCGATTGCCCGCGAGCTTTGTCCGACAAGTTTGGTCCTGACAATCGAATAAAAAGCGCGCTAATGGAACGAGGTAAAAAGATCCTATTAGAACAGCGAACAAAAGCCGAATCTGACCCTGCCGTTGCTGCTGCCTCGATTCTAGCGCGAGCTGGCTTTGTAATGGCCTTGAAAAAAATGGAAAATGATCTCCAACTAGATATTCCAAAAGGAGCATCTGAACACGTTCGATCCGTGGCTGAAAATCTCATTGAAAAACATGGCCCCGCTATCTTAACAAAAACAGTAAAATGTCATTTTAAAACAACAGACCAAGTGCTCGCCGCCAAAGGCATGACTCGCCATGATCTGCCCACTTTTAATTAACTGAGCCAAAACTAATTTGTTCAATCTTAGCTGCGGCACAAAGATTCAAAACATCAATAACACGCTCATGAATTGAATCGTCATGTGCATCTATCATCACCGCCGCTGGTTGACCCATCTGATCAGAAGCCGCTTTATATCGAATTAAGATTTTCTTTAACTGTGCAAGTTGAGCCGCATCAGTCCCCGAAAACGTCTGATTATTCAATCGAATCACGCCCGCTGCATCCACCACAATGATCTGTTCATCCGGCATTACCACCTGCGTTGTCACAGCAACCTCTCCAGGCAATGCTAAATCCAAATCAGCTTCAGGTCTCTTCAGCTGGGCACTGACCATAAAATAAATTAATAAAAGGAAAACTACATCAATCAATGGAGCAATTTGAAGTCCCACCTTTTCTTTCGTCAACTCATCAATCCAAGCTTTCATTACAGCCCTGCCTCAAAGGTGGCAAAAATAACGTCCGATACACCACTTTCCACACAGGCTTCCATGACCCTTTTTACATGCCGATTTTTGGCATACCGATCGATACGAAGGCAAATAGATGCATCTGGATTATTCTGTATAATTTTTTTTAATTTATCTTTCAGCTCATCCAACTGGAGCTGTTGCAGATTCATCAAAATCTCGACCCGCTCTCCGGTCATATCCTGCGAGCGTAGCGTGATCAACGTTCGACTTCCCCGCTGTTCAGGAATATTCGCCTGATCAGCAACCGGCAACTCAACCGGCGTACGATCCATTTTTTCCATATGAGAAGCCACCATGAAGAAAATTAAGAGCAAAAAAACCATATCAATCATGGGTGCCATATTAATCTCCTCATCTTCCTCGAAAAATGAAGTTTTAAATCGCATCTATTCGCTCCGATCCGCCGGAGTAGAAAAACGGTAAAGATTGATAAAATGACCCATCAACCGCCCCATTGATGACATGCTCTTGATGAAATTATTTTTAAAGATAAAATAAGCAATCATGGCTGGAATCGCGATAACCAGCCCAGTCGCCGTTGTCACAAGCGCCTCTCCAATACTACCCGCCAATTTACCGGGATCCCCCATACCCCCCTGAGATATAATCGAAAACGCTTTAATCATACCCGAAACCGTTCCAAGCAAACCCAACATCGGCGCCGTACCTCCAATAATTGAAAGATAATTTATCGGCTTCATGAACGTAACCAACTGCTCATTCCCCATTTCTTCCACCGCCTCCATCACATGAGCCGCATCGAACGTATGCTCCTCACTGATCCGTTCCATTCCGGCATCTAAGACCGCTGTGATCAAACTATCATTTTTAGCACACAACATTCGAACTCCAGCCACATCACGACTACGCATCATTGATTCAATTTCATCTTTTAAATCGGGACGAAGCAAATTGCGTTCACGCAAAATAATGAGATTGCGAATAATAAAGTAGAACATTGCCAACGAAAAAATCCCAAGCGGATACATCGCCCATCCACCCTGCTGAAGTAAAGCTCCGAGCGAAATGGTCTGCTCAGAAGCCGCATTTTCTGCCTGCGCCCAACTCATAGTTGCCACACTCAAAAGCACACCAACTACCCAGTTTTTTCTCCCATGAATCATATTGTATCTCCCATTTTAGCCTTCTCTTTTGTCGACTGAAGAAGGCTCATCGCTTTATTCGTCCATTCAGAATCAGGATACGACCATCTCAACTCCTGAACCACTTGTTCCACCTGCGCCATCGCGCCTAATTTCACATATATTTCTGCCTCTAAAAAAAGGGCAGGCGCCATCCATTCTCGATCCCGCGGATATAAAGCCACAATCTTTACTACCTCCCGCAGTGCATTCTTATACTCTTTTTTTAACAAAAGCATCCGCGCCTCGACATAATGAGACATCGGGAGGGAAACCAGCTCCGCATTCCGTATACGATTCCGATGTTGTTGTGCTTGATCTGCATTTTTTCGATCAAGCCAAATCAGCGCTGCATACATCTCTGCCACATCCACCTCTTGCTGAGACCGAGATACCTGCAACACATCTACTGCCCGTAGCGCACCCACCTCATTACCACTCCAATATTCGCACTTTAACAACCAATACCAATAGACATCTAAATTGCTCGGGATAGTTTTAAGGCTCGATAAAGAGGAAAGAACCTGATCAAGCCGCCCGCGTAAACTCGCTAATCTTCCGCTTGAATATAACGACGCACATAAATCAGGACTCAGTTCTCGAAACCGGAACTCCAACCGCTCAACTGCATTTGTCGCAACCGGAGGTCGTTCTCCATTCATCCTAATGCGATCGCCCTGCAAAAGCAGCTGCGTCGCTTTCATCACCGCTCCACTTTTTAAAATCACATCCACCTCATAAACCGCAAAGGTAGATTGCAACGTCAGTAAACCTATAAGAATAAAAAGCTTCTGTTTCATGGTCTAATTTCCCCACTTAACCGCTCTAACCAAGCGCGCGCGATATCCGTTTCTGGAAAAAAGGCCAAGGCCGGAATTAAGATCATTTCTCGGCATGTTTGCATTAGTTCCTCTTCACGCCCACCCAATGCTTCCAGACAATTCATACTTTCTATGTATGCTTTTGCCACCCATGCCGGATAGCCGCCATAGAGAACATAAATGCGTTGATAATATGCAAATGCCTCCGCCCATTGTCCTAACGCCATTCTACAAGACCCCATCCAAAACAACACCTCCGGCGTTAATCCACCCCGCCATTCACGTGTAGCTAACACCTCTTCATAAAGTGAAATTGCCTCTTCATATCGACCCTGAAACCGAAGCGCATCTCCTGCACGCACCCGTGCCACCCCCGTTAATTGAACCCCATACCCATACTGCTCTAAAATCTCCGCACTCAAAGAATTGATATCTTCATAGTCCTGCAAACCCATGCGGGCATCCAGCGCCGCCACGCGAACTTCCAAACCAGAAAGAGAACGGTCATCGCGATTCAAAATTTGCTGCTCTGCCAACAGCACCAACTCGTACCGCTCCTTTTCCAAAGCATATTCCGCAATTCGCGACAGCCCCAACGGTCCCGCCAATTTCACCGCACGCTCTTGCAATAAGACAGCCAAATGCGGCTCCCGCGCCTCCACGTTCTGGAGCGCTGCCATAACGGTATGATATCGAAGTGCTAACACTTCACTCTCTGTTTCTATCTGTTCCAGTCGCTCCGAAACCCATTCTAAAATGACATCCTGATAGGCTAATAAAGACGCTTTTTTATAATCTGCAATCAACCGCTCTTGCAAACGATCCACCCCCGCAAGCTCGGGATCTCCCCCAAACTCCTCCAACCGATCCAGCAAACAACTCAACGCCTTCGGATAATCATTCATCGCCTCAAGCGCATCCATACTCATCGAAACAGCCCGCGCAAAATCTGCCTGCTCCTTCCAATCCTCCATATATGCCTGCATATTTTCTACAATGATTTCATGCGCATCCTGCAACTTCCAAACCCTCGCCCGCTGGAAAAAAGGATAATTGTACTGATCCAATCCCTCTGCCGAGTTCAATGCCCGCCCATACCAAACAATGCCCTCCTCAAGAGATCCCTCAGCCGCACGAAGATCTCCCAGCATCGCAAATGCTTCCGAAGCCAGCCGCCCATCAGGATACTGCTCAACAAAATCAAGAAAGGTCTGCTCCGACGCCTCATATTGAGTCGCACCATACTGACTCATTCCCAACCGATACAACGCCTCCTCTCTCAAAACAGCATTCACAAAATCAGGTTCTGATAAAAATGACCTAAAAGAAACCATCGCCTCATCAAACTGTGTTAAATAAAGATGCGTCAACCCCTTCCAGAAAGAAACCATCTCACGCAGGGAACTTGTTGGATAACGATCTAATACCTCCGAAAAATGATGCAAAGCGGATACAAAATTAAACTGCTTAAAATAAATATACCCCAATACATATCCCAGTTGATCCGCATACGGATAATCCAAACGCTCTTCCCGCACTTGCAATCCCAATGTTAGCGCAGCATCCCACTGCTCCTCCTGCATGTGCAACTGAAGCAAATTCAATGCCGCATCATCCCAAAACAACCCTTCCGACCGTTCATGCAGATAGGCATATCCCTCCTGCTTTGCCAGCAACCACTCCGCCTCATCAAGCAACACCGTAAACGAAGCATAATGAGCTTGGTCTGCAACCTCCGACGCTGGATATCGCTCCATCAGCGCCTGATAAAGCGTATACGTAAGCCAATGCCGCTTCAATTGATGTGACGCCTGGCCCATACGCAACAACAACTCCACATCATAATTGATAAATTGCTCAACCTGATCAATCCGCACCCGCTGAGCCGCCACCTTTTTCTCTATCTCCAGACGCGCCTCTTGGTGGGCTGCCAAACTCCGACCCATTCCCGGACGAAACGCAACAATCTGTTGCTCCAAAAAATTCAAACGATTCCACTGATACGCCTTAATTTCTTCAAGCGAAACTACTTCACGATACAACAACAGCGCCTCAGAAAAAGCCGCTTGATGATATTGATAATCTCCCGCTTCAAGCAGTGCCACATTCAGCGCCAACTCATGTCGAGATAATTGATTACAATAAGGTAAAAACCGGAACAACTCAGCAAACTGATTCAACCGAGCATAAGAAGTAACCAACATCACCGACGCCCGAGAACGGTCTTCATCGCTCTGCGAAAATCGAAATAATTTCCGAAGAGGCTCTATCGAATCCACCCATTTTTTTTGCTCAAAACACGCTTCGGCAAAAAGACGAAGCACCGACCGCTCCATCTCATCCTCCAGCGGCACATCATCCAACACAGATGCCGCCTCCGCTTCAGCCTCCGCCCATAAACCAACCAAACTGAAACATTCCGCTGCTAACAACCGCGCATCATTCCGTTGTGGATCTAAATCAAAAAGATCTGCAAATCGACGAAATCCCTCGGCCGCTCGCTCATACTCACCCAACTTCATCGAACAATCCGCTAATTGAAAAATAGAAAACGCCAACGTTTGCTGCGCTTTCTTCTCCGAATCGTCCTCTAAACGAAACACCACCTCTTCCAAAAAAGGAACCGCAGCCGCATGCTGTTCATTCCGGAGCAATTCTCGACAAACACTCAATAATCGACTCGTACTCTCCACCTTTGGATTCAACCGATCAAGCTGACTCACCGTCAACCCACGCGTTTCACCCACAGATACCGACAACAAAGAGAACCACAGAAAAACAGACAAACCCCCTCTTATCCAAGATGAACCACAACCCAACATATAAAAAATCTCTCAGACATTCCAAAACCATCAAAGATCAAACTCAGAAAAAGAATCAACTAAACCTTGCACAACCTAACCTTCTTTCGCTAGAAAACACCCCCTTAACCAGACAGAGGTTCAAATCATGAAAAGCGAAATTCATCCAAATTATCAATTAGCAACCGTAAGTTGTGCCTGTGGAAACGTGTTCCAAACACGTTCAACCGTTAAAGAAATGCATGTCAACACCTGCTCTGCATGCCATCCCTTCTTCACCGGTCAGGCTAAATTCATCGATACAGAAGGTCGTGTAGACCGCTTCAAGAAGCGCTTTACAGAAGGCACCTATTAGCCCTCACTTCTGAGCTAGCCGAACACCCAACCCGTGTTCGGCTTTTTTGTGCCCACACCTCAAACTCTACGACTCCTTTATGAAAATCGACGCCACCTACCTCGATCAGATCAACGAGCAGATTCAGCAGCTCGAAACAACCATGTCACAACCCGAAGTTTCCTCCGATCCCAACAAAATGAAACAATGCATGCGCGAATATGCACATCAAAAAAAAATTGCCACCATCGCCAGTCAACTCTGGCAACTCATGCAGACCATCGAAGAGAGCCAAACTCTATTAAACGATTCCGCTTGCGAAGAAGAGCTCAAAGAACTAGCGCAACTTGAAAAAGAAGAAGCTGAAGAAAAATTACCCGAAGCTGAACGTGAGATGCGCCTCGCCCTCCTACCACCCGACCCCGTCGATAACCGCAATGTAATCATTGAAATCCGCGCCGGAACCGGCGGCGACGAAGCCGGTATATTTTGCGGAGATCTCTACCGCATGTATACGCGGTATTTTGACCTCAAAGGGTGGAAGCATGCCATGATGGATGCCAACCCCTCCGAATCCGGTGGATACAAAGAAGTCTCCTTCTCCGTCGAAGGCGACGAAGTTTATAAAACCCTTAAATACGAAGGTGGAACACACCGCGTTCAACGCGTCCCCCAAACCGAAACACAAGGACGCGTTCATACATCCGCCGCCACCGTCGCCGTACTAGCCGAAGCCGAAGAAGTCGACATTGAAGTAAAAACTGAAGATTTACGCATCGACACCTATCGCGCATCCGGCGCAGGCGGACAGCACGTCAACACCACCGACTCCGCCATCCGCATCACCCACGTTCCAACCGGCGTAGTCGTTCAATGCCAAGACGAACGCTCACAACATAAAAATAAAGCAGCAGCCATGAAAATGCTCCGCGCTAAACTCTTTGATGAACAGCAACGAAAAAAAGCCGAAGAAGAAGCCTCTCAACGTAAATCAATGGTGGGCTCCGGCGACCGTTCTGAAAAAATCCGCACCTATAACTTCCCGCAAAACCGACTCACCGATCACCGGATCAATTTAACAATCTATAAACTGGATCGTGTCATGGAAGGCGACCTCGAAGAAACGCTACACGCCCTAAATCAATTCGATCTCGAAGAACGCCTTGAAGAGCAAATGAAACAAACGGCAAGCGACTAGATGAAAGTTCCCCTCGAATGAGGCGAATAAGCAAGGAATGAAAACAGAAAATCAAGTATATGACTATCTCGTCATTGGAAGCGGATTAGCCGGACTCTCCGCCGCCATAGAACTTAGCCAGCACGGCCAAGTGCTCGTCGCCACAAAGGTAGCAACCATCGAATCAAACAGTTTTTATGCACAAGGAGGGATTGCCTGTGTAATGGATCCTGACGACTCGCCCGATGATCACATCAAAGACACCCTCAACTCCGGATGCGGTCTCTCCAAAGAAGAGATCACCCAAGAAATCATATCCCACGGGCAAGACCGAATTAAAGCTCTCGAAAAATTAGGGTTAAAATTCGACCTCCGAAAAGGCAAAGAGACCGAATATGATCTCGGAAAAGAAGGCGGACATTCACACCGACGCATTCTTCACTGCGGAGATATCACCGGACAAGCCGTCATGCATACCCTGCAAGCATCAATACAAAAAAACCCTAACATCACACTCCTAGAAAACGTCATGGCGATTGATCTCATCACCACCAGCTGGCTTAAAATGGAAGGTCCAAACCACTGTATCGGAGCCTATTTTCTCGATCGAACTGCCAACAAAATCATCTCCGTTCAAGCAGGTGCCACCCTCCTCGCCTGCGGGGGTGTCGGCAAAGTCTATCCCTACACCTCCAATCCCGACGTAGCCACCGGCGACGGCATCGCCATGGCATGGCGCGCCGGACTCCCCATCCGCAACATGGAATTTATTCAATTCCACCCCACCTGCCTGTACCATCCCGATGCTAAATCATTCCTCATTTCAGAAGCCGTTCGAGGCGAAGGCGCCAAACTAATGGACCTGCGTGGACATGCATTCATGGAAACCTATGACCCCCGAGGATCACTCGCCACCCGCGATATCACCGCCCGTGCCATTGATTCAGTCATGAAGATAAACGGAGATCCATATGTCTATCTCGACATCACCCATCGATCCGAATCCTTTCTCCGAGAACGCTTCCCGAATCTATACACTGCCTGCCTACGGTACGGCATCAACATGGCAACCGATCCCATACCCGTCGTACCCGCCGCCCACTATTCATGCGGAGGAATCGCCGCCGACGTAGACGGAAAAACCAATCTATCCGGACTCTTTGCCGCCGGTGAAACCGCCAACACAGGTCTCCATGGAGCCAATCGACTCGCCAGCAACTCCTTGCTTGAAGCGACCGTCTGCGGTCATCAAGCGGCCCATGCCATGCGGAAAAGCCATCGCAAAGAAAATGTTGAAATCAACATCCCCAGCTGGAAAAAAGGCGTAGCCGTCTCCTCCGATGAAGCCGTTGTCGTAGAACACAACTGGAATGAAGTACGAACTTGCATGTGGGATTATGTCGGCATTGTACGAACCGAACGCCGACTCAACCGAGCACGAGCACGCATTCAAAACTTACGAAAAGAAATCAAACAGTATTATGGCGACTACCTCGTCACATCCGATCTACTCGAACTACGAAACTTAGCAGACGTAGCTGAACTCATCATTCGCAGCGCACTCACTCGCAAAGAGAGCCGTGGATTGCATCACATGGTTGATTTTCCAGAAAACAACGAAGATAAAAGAGATACAGTTATTCAAGATGCCCCCGGCGGCCCCCTCACCTGAGGTGTATTTAAAACTGCGACTGATTATTCACAATCAACACATCATTCAATTTTCCACAGCGCGGGCATTGATTCATAGGACGCCGATTCGAAACCGAATACACATGCTCACAACCTGAACAAAAATGAACATGCTCACGCTCCTTTAACGGTCGATACGAAGACCGAAATCGCTCATATAACGCCAACACACCAATCCCCAATAGAGGAAAGGCAAGAAGCAGCATAATCAGCAAAGATAACGAAAGATTCATGGCATCTCCTTTGCAGATCGACTTCGCACTTCAACCCAACCCGACTCCCGCGAACCCGGTTCAAACGGCATGGCATATAAAGCACGAACCACCGCTTGATTCCAAACTCCATTTTCAATCGGCGATTCAACAAAAAGATGTTTCACCCGCCCGTGCTCAGAAACGTCAACTTGCGCACGAACCAAAAAAGATCCCTCCACCTCAACCGGCATCTCAAACGAAGAGGCTACCCAACGCCGCCGTAGATTATCACTCACCACCACCGATGAATCTCCATGGGGTTCCCACCTCAATGCATAGGCTGGTTCCTCCACAACAGGAATTCCCCGCTCATCAAAATCACTCAATACAACCAACGGCTTTCTCTGATCGACCGCATAACCAGTATCCAAAAAATATTCCCGCTGAACCGTCTTTGCAAACCGTAATTCTGTACGCATGGTAGACCCATCGATTGCAGCGCTATAACCCACCGATGAAGGAAACGCAAAAAGCAACGGGGATTGGACTTCACGAACATCATAATCCAATCTTGGACCACGACCCGAATGAATCCAATACGTATGCAACCCCCTCTCCGCCGAACGCACTGGTTCCAATGTGAGCGTCACCGGTAACAAGCTTAAAAGAGCCAGAACCAAGAGAGCTATCCAAACAAAATGGGGCACATCTTTCACACTGAGATTCATTGATGAGTATCCTCACCTCTCAACCCCGTCGCCAACGAAATCGACGCTACCCCCGCTGCTTGAGCCGCACTCCACACATCCACTAACCGACCATGGCTCACTTGCCGATCGGCTTCAATAATAAGAACCAGCTCTGGCTCCTTAGCAACCCGAGCCACCAATTGCTCTTTCAGTCTATCCAAATCAATTTGCTCATCATCAAAATAGACCCGCTCATCACGCGCAATCGACACCACATCACCACCCAACGCAACGCCCCCATTAAAAACCGCTGCCGGTAATTCTATTTGAATCCCCGGTTTTAAAATTACCGGCGAAACCACCAAAAAAAACGCGATTAAAACACACGCAACATCCAATAGAATCGTGCACCCAATCGACCCCCCCCGATAACGCAACCGCGGACGAAATTTTCGAAACTGCACCCCTTGTCGGTTCGGCTGTTCCAAATCAGTCATGCACCTCTCCCCGCTGCTCCCACTCATCTGCTAAAAATCGAGTAACTTCATTAACAGCATACTCCATATTGCTCGTGATACGCTCCACACGACCCAATAAAAAATGGTAGCCCACCAACGCCGGCAACGTGAAACTAATCGCCAATATACTACTCAAAAGTGCCTTCCAGATCCCCCCAGAAACATCACCGATATGCGTTAAAGGTGCCATCGCCTCCATCCCAACAAACAACTCCAACAAGCCCACCAACGTGCCCAACAAACCTAAGAGCGGCAACAACTGCGCCAAAATATACAACCCGCTCAGATTTTTCTCCAACCGTGGAATTTCTTCCAACCCCGATTTATATAACATCGTGCTCAACTGCTCAGGCGCCTCATCCGCATGCAACAAAGCCGTTCGAACCAAATGCGCCACCGGTCCCGGTGTCTCATTACAAATCGTAACCGCCTCTGCACGATTCCCCCGATTCATTAAGGTAAAGATCCCACTCAAAAAATCTTCCTGCTTAATCTGAGCCCGATGTAAATGAAACCACCGATCCAAAAACAAGCCGAGAGCCACCGCCCCACAAACCCAGATCGGCCCCATCATCCATCCACCATTTTGCATTAAACCAAACATCACACTACTCCAATTCCTGTCCTACCGATTGTAAACGATCCCGTATGGCATCCGCCCGTTGTTGTGCCTCTTTCGAAGCTGGAACAGCCGCCTCAACCATTCGATCATATACCGCAATCGCACCCCTCGGATTTTCCAAATCAGCCTGCAAAGCCGCCGCCGCAAATCCCGCCCGAGTAAACCACACCAAATTTTTCGAACTTCGCACCAATCCCTCACTTAAAAAAGAATAAACCACCTGCATATACGCCTCAAACGCCTCATCCGGTCGATCCATCTTTTGCGCACAACGCCCCATCTTATAAAGCGACTGCAACCGCAACTCTCGATCCAAATTGACCCGTTCCAACAAAGCTCGATACCCCTCAAACGCAACTTGATACCGCTCCGGCTGATCTGCACCCAACGCAAACTGACAATCGGCCACCCGACCCTGGGCCGCAAAAGCCAACGAATGCTGCGGAAAATTCTTCAACACTTCTTCAAACGCCAAAATCGCACGCGCATGCTCCCCCAACTCCGTCAATGCATCCCCCTGAGAAAATCGCGCTTGCGGCAACAACACACTCTCCGGATAAACCCGCACCAACTCACTAAACCGCTCAATTGAAACCGTAAACATACGGGTTCGCATCGCCGCTCGACCCGCTTGATATAAGGCCTTTTCAGACAACGCATGTGACTGATAATCCATATAAATCCGTAAAAACTGCCGCTCTGCCTCAGCAAAATCTCCACTATTAAACGCCTGCTCTGCCAACCAAAACAACACCTCCGGCGTCCATATAGAATCCGGATGTTCCACAATAAAACGCCGACACAACCCCAACGATTCATCCACATTACCCAACATATACACCGAAAACGCCCGCATATAAATCGCCTGTAAAACCGATTCACTCTGCTGATCACTCTGCGTTAATTCAAAAAAGATGCGTTCCGCCTCCCCATACTCACCCAACGCATACAACAACAAACCTCGCTGCAATCGGCTCAGCTTCACCACCTCAGCATCCACCGCATTACGCTCAAGCTGACTATACGTCGCTAAAGCCTTTTCCCACTGCTGCTCCGCAATCCAAACATCCGCAATCCGCAACATCGATTCCACCGCCAATGCATCCACCGGATACAGCTCAACCACCCGCTCAAATTCAAACAAAGCCTCTTCCCGAAACCCAATCCGAGCCGACGTTAAACCCAACTGATACATCCCCCGCGCCTCATTCGCATGCGCCGGATAGCTTTTCAAAAACTGTTGATATAAAACCCTCGCCTGCTCAAACCGCTCCGCCTGATAATACGCATCCGCCGCCTTAAACAGAGCCCGAGACGCCAACTCAACCTCTTTATTCCCACGAAACGCCTGTTCAAAAAGATACGCCGCCTCCTCCGGCCGACCCAACTCCAACAACGCCTGTCCCCGCCCATAATACGCCCACGAACGCTGCGACGACTCCTCACTCACATCTAGCACCGACTGAAACACCTCCTCCGCCCGCTTAAAATTCAACTGCCCCAAAAACACCCGTGCCTTCTGCATCTGCAACCGCAATGCCCAAGCTCGACTCTCCACCTCAACCTGAGCCGCCTCAATCCAACGCAACGCCAACTCCCACTGCTCCATCTTCTGGCAGAGTTGCGCCAGCTCCGTTTTACGCTCCACACGCCCAACCGACGTATCAATCCAATCAATGGTCTGCTCCAATAATCGAATCGACGCCTGCAGATCGCCCCGTTCCATTTCCCTCTCAGCCAAAAAATGCGCCGCCTGCAATCGATACACACGCCCCGCCTCAACATTTTTCATCAACGACTCAAAAATCGCACCCGCCTCATCCGCATCCGACTCCACAAGAAGCTCCGCCAATAATAACCGAACCCGATAAATCAACTCACCCCCCGCAATCGCCTCCACCTTCCGCAACTGCTCCAACGCCTCATCAACTCGATTTTGCTTTCGCAGCACCCAAGCAAGATCATACGCATTCTCAGCCATCGCTTCATCCGACTCAGCCATCGACTCAAACCGAAGAAAAACCCCTTCCGCTTCCTCCAACCGATCCAACTCGACCAACAAACGCCCCTTCAACCTCAACCGATCGACCGCCATCACTCCCACCGACTGATCCCCCTCCAAACGCGCCAATCCCGCCTCGAAATCCCCCAAATTCATATAGGTCCGCGCCACCCAATAGCGCAAGCGCTCATCATCAGAAGCATCCGAAATTTCATCCAAGACCGCTTCGAAACGCCCTTGTCCCCAAAGCGCATGCGCCAATAAAGCCTGATCTACTAAATCCAGTTCACCGTCCACATCCCGCGCATTCGACCGTATTTGCTGCTCTGCAAGTTCATAAAACCCATCCTCCAAAGCCGCAGTAATCTCCATCCGCACTGCATCTGAAAGCGACGCAAACGAAACCAAAGAAAGCCCAAGCGTCACCACCCAAACCAACCCCCGTCTCACCTTCATCAAACGCATATTGAACATCACTTAATTATTCCCCACCCATTCAAAAGTTAAAGTCAATTATCCAGTCATTCCATTCAAACTGAATTGCAAAAAAATAGAATCTACCTCAGACTAGAGTCATGAAAACAATAAACCTAACCCGCCGCCACTTTCACGAACTCAACACCATTACACTTCTCGCCTGCCTACTCACTCACCCCGCACCAACTCGAGAAAAAAAAACTACATTCACACCCCAGCAACCTCATAGCTTCTTTCAAAAACAACCCATTCCAGATCCACCCGGACGCCCCCTCCCCTTCATCAACTACCTGTAAAAACAGAACTAGGCATAGCCCAACTTCTTCAAAATCCAAAAATTCTTTCGCCAATTTTTCTCCACCTTCACCATCAACTTCAACGCAATCCGAATACCATACATCTCATAAAGCTCACGCTCAGCCTCTTCGCGAACCGTTTTGATCAACCGCCCTTTTTCCCCAATCACAATCCCCTTTTGCGAATGCCGCTCCACAAACACCGACGCCTCCACCTTCCACTTCTTCTCACCCTCATCAATCGACTCCACCCAAACCGCCACAGCATGCGGCAACTCCTGATGCAACCGATTAAACAACTTCTCACGAATCACATCCGCCATATTAAGTTTTCGCGGATAATCCGTCAGCACATCCTCCGGAAACAACGGCGGTCCCTCCGGCATCGTCTCCCGCAACACATCGATCAACGCTCGAACCCCCGCACCATCCAACGCAGAAAACTCCATCCACATCGGCTTCACCCCACTCTCCTTCTCCTCCGCCACAGCCGCCCATAAATCCTTATACGCCCTATGAAATGCCTGCCCCACATCCCGCTTATTCAACCCAAAGAAAACCGGCACCTCCGCCCGCGCCAACCGCCGAAACCAACCCTCATCCACCTGAGCCGGCGCCACCGAACCATCCAGCACCAACAACACAGCATCCACCCCCTCCGCCGCCGAACGCGCCGCCTTATTCATATTTTTTCCAAGATCCCCCTCCGCTTTATGCACCCCCGGCGTATCTAAAAAAACCAACTGCCCCTCCGGCTCACTCAAAATCACCCGAATCACATTCCGCGTCGTCTGAACCCGATCACTCACGATGCTCACTTTCTCGCCAACCATGCCATTCAACAACGTAGACTTCCCCACATTCGTCTGCCCCACGATCGCAACCAAACCCGATCGATACACAACCTCTTTATTCTCTTCCTCATTCATCATGCTCAAAACCTACCACAACACACCCAACCGCATAAAACCTTTGCCTTCTCTCTTTTCACCATTGCCACTCAACCCCGCATGCAGTAACTTTTAAAAAATGAAGACACGATCAACCATCTGCATCCTCCAACTCATCCTCCTGAGCATACCCCCCCTTCACTACGCCCAAACCTCCCCACCCGCCACCCAATCCATTCCCATCGATGGCTACGCCGCAAAAGTAAACGAAACCATCATCACCCGCAGTGATATTCGTTCAGCCATGGCATCCATTCTCCCACAACTCTACCGCCGCTATCAAGGCGCCGAACTCGAACAACAACTCGATCAAGCCTACCTCAACGCACGCGAACAACTCATCGAACAAGCCCTCATCAACGCCGCCTTTGAAACCCGCGGAGGCCAAATCCCAGACTATTACGTAAACAATGAAATCGACCGCATCATACGCGACCGCTTCAACGGCGAACGAGCCCGCTTCGAAGAAACACTCGCCGCAGAACAGATCACCTACCAAGACTACCTCGAAAAAACCCGCCGCAACATCAGCACCTCCATGCTCATCCGAGAAGAAGTTAATCAACGCGCCCGCATTTCACCCGAAACCATCCGCATCACCTACGAAGCCAATCGGAACAACTACCTCATCCCAGAAAAAATTCGCCACAGCATCATTCTATTACACTGCGGAAGCACCCCCGAAGAACGAACCCTAAAAACCCAAACCGCCCAACACATCATACAAAAAATTGAAGCCGGAGAAGACTTCAACACCCTTGCTCAAGAATTTTCCGAAGGCGCCCGTGCCGACCAAGGCGGCGCCTTTCCCTGGCTCCAGCTCAAAGACATCGACACCTCACTCCACTTCCACCTCAATCAACTCAAAACCGGGCAACACAGCCCCCTCATAGAAGACGACGACCGCCTGCTCATTCTCAAAGTCGACGCCCGTCGCAACGCATCCTATCAACCCTTCTCAGAAGTTCGCCAAACCATTAAAGAAGAGCTCACCACCCTCGAACAAGACCGCCTCTATCAAAACTGGATGGAACAACTCAAAAAAGAACACTACGTCCGCCGCTACGATTAATCAGGCGGATCCACCCGTTTACGCAACCGCTTCTGATCCCCCCGCCGCGTCTTATTCTCCAACATCTTCGCTTTCGCCCGCCGCGACCTCCGCCGCTTCTGCCGCCGAACCTTCTCCATCTCCTGCTGACGCTTACTAAACGCCCCCTCCCGACGCTCCAAAATTCGCTCACACAACTCCCGACGCGCCCAAAACCGATTCTCCGCCTGCGAACGCGTCTTCTGACACCGAACCTCCAGCTCCCCATAAATCAGCTGCACACACGACGACGTCTTATTCATCTTCTGACCACCCCGACCCGAACCCCGGATAAAATGCTCCTCCAAAGCATCCTCATCAATCCCCAGTTCAGCCATCTCTCTACGCAACCGATTCCATTTTTCAGCCGTAATCATCACTTCTTTTTACGCATCCCCATCCCGCTTCGCAATTGATTAATGCAATCAGAACCCACATAATCGCACCAATGAACACCCCATACCCCCCATCCCAAATCGGATTCGGAATCCTCCTTCTCATCGGATCAATCATCCTCCCCTTTCTCATCAAAACGATTCGAAAAGAGTCTCATCTTGCCCCCAAAAAAACAGAACGCCTTCAACACCGCGCCTGGTCAAATCGCACCCTCTACACCCTACTCATCAGCTGGCTTTCACTCTACCTACTCGCCGCCATCACCGGACTCTTTTTCTATGAAGACCAACTCCCCACCGTCCGCCTCATCCTCACCTATATCATCTACACCCTCATCGGCGCACAAATCATCCACACCCAACGAACCCAATCATCCACCCAACCACTCGGACTCGCCAAAAAAAACCTACCCCAACTCCGCTGGGCGCTCCCACTCTACCTCGCCTTTCTACCCCTACTCAGTCTCATCGCCATCCTCAACCAACTCTTCCTCACCGAACTCCTACAGATCGAAACAGAACACCAAGCCATCACCCAACAAATGACCCAATGGAACAACCCCCTCAATCAGCTATACATTCTCACCGCCATCCTCATCGCCCCCCTCTACGAAGAGATCCTCTTTCGCGGCGTCCTACTCCCCAAACTCATTCAAAAAACCGGACTCACCAACGCCCTCATCATCACATCCCTGCTCTTTGCCGCACTTCATTTTCACCTACCCGCGCTCCTACCCCTCTTCGCCTTATCCATCCTACTCTCACTCGTCTACTGGTGGAGCGGATCCCTCTGGAACTGCATCGCCATACACATGCTCTTCAACGCCGGCTCCATCGCATTCTTAATCGCCAACAACTAACGCACCCTAAAACGCCGCCATCGCCGCGCCCAACGCCGGTGCATCCGCCACCCTCACCACCCGGAACTCACGCCCAAATGGCTCAAGCAACTCCCGCATAAATACCTCCGTCTGAGCCGCCAATCCCGGCGTTCGGTGAAACGTCGAACCATTCGCATTCACGCAAATTGGCGCCGCCCCCTCCGTCCGATCCAACACCATCGCCGCCCCCATATTCACCGCCGAAAACAACGCCGCTCGCTCCACCAAACCCTCAAAAATTCGCAACATCACCCGCTCATCTTTCTCCGCCAACTCCCACGCCGGCACGGCCTCCCCCGCCAACCGCATCGACAAAGAAACCGTATCCAACTCATGCCACCCCTCAATCACCGCCGCCCCCGCCGCCGAAAAGAGACCCTCCTGCGCCGCCTCTTGCATCGCCACCAACGTCAACGGACCCAAATACGCCCCCGAAACCGCCTTCTCAAACCGATACTGCCCCCGATTCACCTGCAACGCATCCAACCGATCATCCACCGCCGAAAACGACCACCCCGCAAAATTGCCCGACTCCATATTGAAAATCTGACCCCCATGCAAACACGCACAATTCGTCCCCGTACCCAAAATAAAGCCCACAAACTCCTCCGCACCAAAAGCCCGACCCGCCGAACACCCCCCCAACAACGTCGCCGTCGTATCATTCAACACCGTCACCGACTTGCGCCCCGCACCCCGCTGCTCCAACGCCGCCACTAAATCCGCACCCACACACGAGCCCACCATCTCCGGAATTTGAATCTCTTTCGTCCATCGCAACAAACGCCCATCTCGATTGGGCAAAATTTCTGCTGGATACGAAAAACAGAATCCAATCCGATCAAACCGATCCGCCACCGGCAACAAACCCGCACAAATCGACTCATAAAAATCCGCCGCCGACACCTCTGCACCCCGACCCGGCATCGCCCGCTTCACCACCTGCTCCAACGTCACCTGACCCCCCGCATCCACCACCGCCAAACCCGTCCGTAAATTCGTACCCCCCGCATCCACAAAAGCAACCGTACCCTCAACCCCCGCAGCCAACGGCGAAAGATACGTCGGCAACATCGCCAACGAACTCGACGCCCCCGCCAAACCCGCCTCCATCTCCACTCGAAAAGCCTCCAGCATCCCCGACCCCGCATACGCACCCGCCGAAAGCCCCTGCTCCATCAACCACGACTCAATCTGTTTATCATCACTCATTATGATACGGATGTCCTTCCAACACCATCGCGCCCCGATAAAGCGCCTCCAATAAAACCACACGGGCCACACCGCCCGCCATCACCAAACCCGATAACGACCACACCTCATCCGCCCGCGCCCGCACCGTTTCCGAAAATCCATACGCCCCACCGATCGCAAAAATCAACCGACCCCGACCGCTCAACCGTTCCGAGCCACCCCGAGCCAGCCCCAACACATTCACCACATCCGCCGTCTTAATCCGCAAACCCCGCTCATCACAAACCACCAAAAAATCATCCGCCCGAACCGACTTCAAAAACGCCGCCCCCTCCTGTGTCCGAGCTTGATCCTCCGCACCACTCCGCACCTTCTCCACCCGATACGCCACCACATCCACCTTCACCAACGCCAACCGCTCGGCATACACCCTCTCCGCCGCCTCCAGCGCTCGGGGTCGCGCCCGACCCGGAACCCAAACCACCACCTTCAACTACAACTCTCCCTCACGCAACGCCGCCACCGAAGCCACCTTATCCTCAATCGTCTGCACTCGATCAATGCGCGTTCCCACCTTCACCGATGTATGCACCCGCGGCGCCCCCATCGCATGCACCCGCTCATGGCACGCCTTCACCGCCGCAAAAACCGCATCCCACTCACCCTCAATCGCCGTCCCATTCGGCCCCGGAACCTGCTTCAAACCCGCCGCTTCAATCACTTCACCACACGCCGCCACATACGCCGACAACGAAACCCCCACACCAATCGGCACCACACACACATCCACAATCACTCGCATACCCAACCCTCCTTTAATCCATCAACAAGGCAACCACCGCCGACGCATCCTTCAAGCCCAATAACTCCTTCCGCACCGGCGCATCCTTCAACCGAGAACTAATCGATGAAAGCGTCCGCAAATATTCCGTATGCTGATCCGCCCGCGCCGCCAACATACAAACAATCGTAACCGGCATCCCATCCAGCGAATCATAATCCTCAATACCCTTCTTACACACCGCCACCGCCATAATCAAATCACTCACCGCATCGCTCCGCACATGCGGAACCCCCACGCCAAATCCAATCCCCGTACTCATCAACCGCTCTCGCTCCAACATCCCGCTCCGCAGCACCGACGCATTCCGAACCTCCGGCGCGCGCGACAACGAATCGATCAACTGACCCAGCACCCCCGCCTTATTTCCCTCCGGCAACAACAACACTCGCTCCGGCGTCAGCACCGAAGAAACCGCATGCTCATCCACCGCCGCGCCCTGTCCCTTCAACCGATCATTCACCCACTTCTCAATATCCGCACTCTTGAACCGCCACGTCGTGCCAATCTTACCCCCCGGCAAATCCCCCTTCTGCGCCCACTCATAAACCGTACGCTCCGAAACCCGCAAATAAGAAGCCACTTCCTCAATCGTCATTATTTCATGCATAAACTCAAATCTTCCGTAACAAAACGTAACTATTGCAACCAAACCGCATTACTTTCAATCTATTTCCAAACTGCATCACACACGCCACGCACCGAATTAAACAGCCGAAAACGACCCGCCTCACGCAACTCCTCCACCAAAACAATCCCCTCAACCAACGCACCCGAAGCCAACAACTCCGCTCGCATCACGCCCCCCAACAAGCCCGACGCAACCGGTGGCGTCACCCACACCCCCTGCCGCTCCACCGCCACATTAAAAATCGTACCCTCCGTAATCTCGCCCTCTCGATTCCACAACATCACCTCTTCACAATCCACCCGCTCCGCCTCCGCCGCCGCATACACCGCCCGATGCGTCGTCTTATGATACAACCACCGATCCCCCCGATCCACCGGCTCCGAAGCCAACCGAACCCGCAAAGCCCCCCCCTCATGCAACGCCCTTAACGGCAACGGCTCCATCCGCAACAAACCCCGCTCATCCAACAACAAGCGCACCCGCAACGCCACGGAACCCCCCAACGAATCCAACAACCGAACCACCTCATCCTCATCAAACCGGCGCCCAAAAAACGCCGCCGAAGCCCTCAACCGCTCCACATGCCGATCCAACAAATAAACCCCCGTCTCCGGCCTCCACACCACCGTCTCCAACAAATCAAACGCCGGACGCTCCCCCAGCAACACCTCCGCCTTCGCCAACGTCTCCGCATACTCCGACGCCGCATCCGAATCCCAAACAATCCCCCCCCCCACGCCATACGTCAACCGACCCTCCACCGCATCAATCACCGCCGTCCGAATCGCCACATTAAACTGCCCATCTCCACTCGGACCCCAATATCCCACCGAACCCGTATAGACCCCCCGAGGCTCCGTCTCCAACGCCTCGATCAACTCCATCGTCTTCACCTTCGGAGCCCCCGTAATCGACGCACACGGAAACAACGCACGCAACACATCCAACACACTCCCCTTCACCAAACCCCGCACCGTCGACGTCATCTGCCACACCGTCGGATACCGCTCCAACGCAAACGTCTTCACCGTCTCCACACTCCCCAGCTCAGCCACCCGACCCAAATCATTGCGGATCATATCCACAATCATAATATTCTCCGCTCGGTTTTTCTCTGATGCCCGCAAGCCATCCGCCAACATCGCATCCTCCGCTGGCGTCCGACCCCGCCGCACCGTTCCCTTCATCGGCCGCGACTCCAACACCCCCTCCTTCAATCGAAAAAACAACTCAGGCGAAGCCGAGCAAACCGCCCATCCATCCACCTCCACAAACGCCGCATACCCCGCATCCTGACCCGCAACCAACGACCGAAAAAATCCATACGCATCTCCCGTAAACGCGCCCCCAAGCCGATACGAATAATTCACCTGATACGTAGCTCCCGCTGCAATCTGCTCCTTAATCGAATCAATCGCCAACTCAAACCCCGCTTCATCCACCGACGCCTCCAAGCCACTCAACCCACCCACCGCCAGCGCCTCCGGCAAAACCTCCAACCGCTCCACCGACTCAAACAACCCCATCACCATCAACGGCACCCGACCCACCGACCCCGTCGTCAACGCCTCATCAAACGCCCCCGCCGCCTCATACGAAAGCCAACCCGCCACATAGCAACCCGTCTCCACCGCCCGCTCCAGCAAAGGAATCACCTCATCCAAACACGCCGTCTCCAACACCTCTCGCGGCTCCGAAAACCGCAGCCAATGTGCATCCTCTTTAACAATCGCAATCACAACAGAACGCTACACCTCCCAACCCAAAATGCAAAGCACCCCCATCATAATTCCTTCAAAAAGAAGCCATCTCAGCCAAGCCCACCGCCCTTATTTACCCCTATAAAAAAAGAAAAAATAGCTTTATTAATTTTATTATAAAATAATCTTAAACATTAAATATAATACAATACATACCAATAAAGGAGTACCCAAATGAAAACAAGTATCGCCATTCTAACTCTCCTCAGCGGAGCCCTACTCAGCCATGCCCAAGTCGTCGTTCAATATAGTGCCGGCGACGGAACCTCCAAATCGGCACAATGCACGACATCCGGCACCCATGGCTACTTCCGCGTGCAAACTAACTAACGCTGTTTTTATAAAACAAGAGATCTTTTGAGAGCGGGATCCTGCTTTTTCCGCCCCCGGTTGGGGCGGTTTTTTTTTGCTCACCCACTCAAACACAAGCGAACGCTCTTCCACAGGCCCATCAACCAATCTCAATCCCTACTTGCCTTGCCCTCTCAAATCAAATATTTTGCGCCCGTTTAAATCATCAGGAGAAACAACATGAAAACAGGAATCATCGGGTGGCGCGGTATGGTTGGCTCCGTCCTCATCGAACGCATGCAAGCAGAAAACGACTTTGCACACATCGATCCTACCTTTTTCACCACTTCACAAGCCGGACAACCCGCTCCTAACCTAGGGCAAAATGAAACCACCCTCATCGACGCCAACGACATCAACGCGCTCCAAGAGATGGACGTTATCCTCACCTGCCAAGGCGGCAGCTACACCGAATCCATCCACCCCCAACTCCGCGCCTCTGGCTGGAACGGCTACTGGATCGATGCTGCATCCACTCTCCGCATGGTAGACAACGCCACCATCATTCTCGACCCCGTCAACCAACCCATTATCGATGCCGCTCTCGCCAACGGACAAAAAGACTTCATCGGCGGTAACTGCACCGTTAGCCTCATGCTCATGGCCGTCGGCGCCCTCCTCAAAGCCGGACACGTTGAATGGATCTCCTCCATGACCTATCAAGCCGCCTCTGGCGCCGGTGCCCGCAACATGCGCGAACTCCTCAACCAAATGGGCGCTCTCCAACAATGCGCTGCCACCGAACTGGCCGACCCTGCCGCTGCCATTCTCGATATCGACCGCAACATCACTGCCGCCCTCCAAGGCAACACCCTTCCTACCAGCGAATTTGGCGTTCCTCTCGCCGGCTCCCTGATTCCTTGGATCGACCGACTCGTCGAAGATGGTCAAACCCGCGAAGAGTGGAAAGGCTTCGCCGAAACCAACAAGATTCTCCAAAGCGATCCGCTTATTCCCATCGACGGTTTCTGTGTTCGCATCGGCGCCATGCGCTCCCACTCCCAAGCCCTGACCATCAAATTAAACCAAGACGTTCCCCTACACGATATCGAACAAATGCTTCGAGAAGATAACGACTGGATCGACGTGGTTGAAAACAGCAAAGAAGCCACCTTAGAACGCCTCACCCCCGCCGCCATCTCCGGCACCCTAACCGTACCCGTCGGGCGACTCCGTAAAATGAAAATGGGCGACGACTACCTCAGCGCCTTCACCGTCGGTGATCAGCTCCTATGGGGCGCCGCCGAACCCCTGCGCCGCATGCTCCGCATCCTGCAAAACCGCTAATTAAACGCCTGCTAACGTTGCCTTAAAGCGAGCGCGCATGGTTTCGCGGTCGAGCGTGGCAAGCTCGTGGATGGTCAACGCCTCACCCGCCGTAACCCGCCCAATGGGCGTCAGCGGTAGCCCTGCAAACAACGCCTCAAACGCCGCTACATCGTCCGGCTTCACCGACACCACAAAGCGACTATTCGACTCGGAAAAGAGCGCCGTAACGGCTCCCTGCGATACCGCCGAAAGATCGACCTCTGCCCCTTGCCCGCTTCCCACCGTTGCCAATGCCAATGCGAGTGCTAATCCACCCTTCGTTGGCGTCGTTGCCGACTGTAAAAGGCCCTGCTTTGTCGCCCCGTTCATCGCTCGATAAATCGCTAATGCCTGTTCCCCATTCACCTCAGGAACCTGCCCGCCCATCGCTTCCGGTGTACCTTGCTGTTCTGCCAACCATCGATAATAGGAAGAAGCACCTAGCTCCGTCTTCGTTTCACCAATCACATAAATCAGATCGCCCGCTGCCTTGAACGGCATCGTTATCGCTTGGCTCACATCCGCCATCTGACCGACTGAGGAAATCAACAATGTCGGAGGAATCGAAATCTTTTTTCCACCTCGAGTGGAATCATTTTTGCACGAATCTTTACCCGAAACCGCTGGCGTCTTATACAGCGTGGTTAGATCATATAACGCCTTACACGACCGCACCAACTGTGCCATCTTATACGCCCCATCTGGCGTCTTTTCCGACTCCACTGGATCCGGCCAACAGAAGTTATCCAAAATCGCAATCCGATCCAAATCACCGCCTACCGCAATCACACGCCGCACCGCCTCATCAATCACCGAGGTCGTCATCGCATACGTATCGATATCCGAATACCATGGATTAATCCCTTCTGCTAATACCGCCCCTCGATCACTCTCATAGTTAACGCGCAGCACCGTCGCATCGGAAGGCACATCCGCTTGGGATCCCACAAATGGTTTCACCACACTCAGCCCCTTCACTTCGCCATCATACATCCGGCTCTTATACTCCCGTGAGCAGAGATTTAAATCGCCCAATAAGGCTAAAATTGAATCACTATAATCCGTCGTCTCTGGCACCACTGGTGCTTCGACCGTAGGCGCTTGCCACACCGCTGGCATATCCAACGTGGGGCAGCCATCCTCATACAAGAAGTTCATATAGAGGCTCGCAACAACCGCTCCCTCCTGCTTCACCGTAAAGTAGCCCGAGTCATTAAACGTACCCATAAACGCCACCTCCACATCCCGCCGCTTCGCTAACGCCTCAAACGCCGAACGCTGTTCCGGTTGCACCGCCAATGTCATTCGCTCTTGTGCCTCTGAAACCAACACTTCCCACGGCTGCAAACCCTCATACTTCAACGGCGCACCTTCCAGCTCGCACTCGCAACCGCCCGAATATTTGCCCATCTCACCGAACGAACACGAGATGCCACCTGCTCCATTATCGGTGATACAACGGAATAAACCTGCATCACGCGCTTCCAAAATAAACTCATACAACTTCCGTTGCGTCAGCGGATCCCCAATTTGAACCGCCTGTGCTGGCGACTCCGTTCGCAACTCCTCCGATGAGAACGTGGCTCCATGAATCCCATCTTTACCAATGCGACCGCCGCACATAACAACCCAGTCGCCCACTTCAATCTCTTTCCGCTCCGATGGACGACCGCCCACCTCAACCGGAATCGTTCCCAACGTGCCGCAATAAACCAACGGCTTGCCCAGAAAACGCTCATCAAAACACTCAAACCCTCGGCTATACGGTATACCGGATTGGTTCCCGCCATCGATTACGCCCTCATGCACGCCATCCCGAATCCGACGCGGATGCATCAAACCCTCTGGCATCGCATCCGCATAAAACGGCGACCCCAAACAATAGCCCCATACATTGGAAACCAATTCCGCCCCCATACCCGTTCCCAACGGATCGCGGTTCACGCCCACAATGCCCGTCATCGCACCGCCATACGGATCCAACGCCGACGGTGAATTATGCGTCTCCACCTTATAAACCAGATGCAAGCGATCATCGAACTTCACAATTCCCGCATTATCCGTAAAGACCGAAACCAACCAATCAATCGACTCTGCAATTCGATTTGTACTCGCCTTCACATAGGTTTTATAAAGCGAATGAATCGTCTCCTCTTCCCCCGTCTCCGCATCTCGATACTGAACCGTTCCTGCAAAAATCTTGTGCGAGCAATGCTCCGACCACGTCTGTGCAATACACTCGAGCTCCACATCCGTCGGCCACGCTGCCAACCCCAACGCCTGCCGATGCGCCTGCACCGACGCCTCTAAATAGTGCCCTCGAATCGCTCGCATCTCCTCCAACGAAAGCGATAAAATTCCCTCGCTTGAAATCCGCATCAGCTCCGCATCATCATCCGGCAGCTCAATCACCTTCACCTGCGGTTCCCGCTCATCTTCAAACAACGGCAAGCTCATATCCGGTTCCGACGCACGCCACTCCGACTCACTCCAAACCGCCACCTGCTGAATCAATCCATTTGCCAACAAATCATATCCCAGACGCTCCATCTCCTCACGCCCCAGATCCCCTGTCACAAAATACTGGATCGAGGTATACACCTGCTCCTCCCACGCCAGCTCTCGCCCCAACAAATCCTGCAACGATCCCCGTGCCGTCCGGCCCACATTATCCGTTACACCTGCCTTATAGCTAATTTCCAGACACCATGTGAACGCCTCTGCCATCGCCAAACGACCCCGTGCCGACTCCGCTACCACCGCATCCGTAAACACGTCCATCACCCGATCCGCTTCCGCATCCGAAAGATGGGCCGTCACTTTATACGCATCCCGTGTTCGACACTTCTCCATCGATAATCCTAACGCTCGATCCGCCCGATCCAACACACTTCGACCCCGCGCATCTGGAACCCCAGACTTCAACCCTATTTCAAATCGATATACCATTCACCTGTCCTTTTAAACCATAAGCTCCGAACCATACCCACTTCCCCCAGCCGGGAAAAGAGCAGACCTCGTTAAAGTTAATCTTTCCCGTTTTTTTTTGAATGTCACTTGAACTTTCAGGTCTCATTACATACGTTTTGAACGACTGGAGAATTAGATGAAAAAAATCATACCCCTTTGCACCCTTTGCACCCTTTTCGCCATTGCCCTCACATCAACGGCTCAGCTTCCCGCACCCACCACCCCCAACACTACTACCGTCTCCATCAAAGAAATGCTCATAAGCGGCCCTCCTCAGCTCAAAATGCACTCGCTCGCTATGATCACCCAAAACCAGACCCCCGGTGCCGTAGACGCCTCCTATCTCGACGCCTTCGAAAGCTGTAGCACCAACACCATAGCAGCCATTCGCTCCATCACCGCCCGTACGTTGGGTCAACACTTCATTCAAGATCAGACCCACCCCCATACACGCGCCATCGAACTTCTCCTCAACCTCGCGCAAGACTCCCATGCCGACGTACGCTTTTCAGCGACCGCTTTTGGACTCTGCAAACTTCAATTCATGACACCCGAGGTTTTAGAAACACTCATTACCATCGCTACCACCGACCGACGCGCCTCCCTCCTCGAAACCATCCAAACCGCCATCGCCGATCTGCCCGAAACCAAACAATATCTGGAAAATAAACTCCAAAACCAAGCCGACATCGCCTACTACGAGATCTACCGCGAATTAATGGACGACGAACCCCTCCATGCCACCGCCTACCAAGATCTCCCCTCCAGCCGACCGCGCCTCTTTGTCTTCAGCACCGGCAACACCGACCTCCCCACCGCCACCACCGAACTACAACGACAACTGAAACAGATCGGTATTGATCACAACCTCATCCAATCCAAAGACTCTCAAGCCAATTCCATGCTCATGCTAAAAACCTTCATCACAAGAGAATGCATCGAAGTCGAAAAGCACTTCACCCACCACGACCAATTTCCCATCACCCAATCACTCTGGGTCACGCCCGAAATCGAAGTTCAACTACAGAACTTCTAACGCATCAGTTTAATTTGCGGATCATCCACAACCCGCCCACCTGCGCCGCTAACGTCCCGATCCACGGAATCAACCACGGATACCATTGCGGCTTTGTATCCAATCCATCCGCCACGATAATCAATAAATAATAGACAAACATCACCGCCAAACTCAGCACCATCCCCGCCGCCGACTCCCGCCGATGCGACTGAATTCCCAACGGAATCCCAACCAACACAAACGTCAACGGTGCCAACGCCAAATAAAAACGCTGATGCAAATGCACACGCCAACGACACCGCTCCTGCTCAGCCTGCTCCACACCCATACCCAACACATCACCCACATGATCAATTTGATACACCAGCTCAGCCAACGTCATATTTCTTCGCTTTTTGCTCACCGCCTCTCGCTCCGACATCGCTGAAATATCCAACTGAATTGGAAACTGATCCGCCGCAATATAATGCGTTTTCGTGGCATCATCCGGATGCTCTGGATCGGGCAACTCAATTCGAACCGACTGCAACATCACCTCCAGAAACGACTCTCCCTCTCGATGAGAAAGGGTGCCCGTCTTAGCCCGAATACTCCGCTCAATCTGTCCACCCTCATCGGAAATCTCATAAAACACCAGGTCTTCAATTTGCGACCCTTCTTTTTTCCCCACATAAATCATATAGCCTGGAAAATCTCGAATAAAACGACCCTCATCCAGCAACTTCACCGGATCCTCCACACCCATATTCTTCAACAACGACCGGTTCGCATACTGTGTATTTGGATAAATTAACGTATTGTTCACCAAACAAAACACCGACAAACCCAACGCCATCAAAATGAGCGGCGAAGCAATCTGCCACAAGCTCAGCCCCCCGCTCTTCATCGCACTCAGCTCACTATCCGCCGATAACCGACCAAACAACAACAACGTCGCAAACAACACACTAATCGGAATCGAATACGACAGCGTATACGGAATATTATTCAAGAAAAACCTCAGCACCGTTCCCACATCGATACCACGCGAAAGCACATCAATCGCCTTATAGATCGCCCCCAAACACATCGCAAACGTCACCAACAGCAACGCCATCCCGAACAGCCCCGCAAAATCACGCAACACATACCGACCCAACCGACCCAACATCACACGCCCTCCATCAGCCCACTGCCCGCATCGATTTCACCAAGATAAAAATCCATCTTCATTCCTGTTCAACCTCGCATACTTTCCACGCACCGATCAACCGGTAAACAGAAAATGTCTTGCAGGGATCCCCACATTCTGAAACCGTCTCGCCTTTTCGGAGCCCACCATGCAAAAAACAACGTTCATCGTTAAACACCGCCAAGAAGGACAACGCCTCTTCGCCGTCATCGCTGAAGAACAAAACGTATCCAAAAAACAAGCCCAAGCCTGGATCGATGAAAAGCGCGTCCTCGTCAACGGCAAGCGCATCTGGATTCGCCGCCATCTACTCAAAGAAGACGATACCGTTGAAATTCTTCAACTCGCCACCACCGCCCCCATTCCAAAAAAAATTCCCATTCTCTGGCACGATAAAGACTACCTTATCGTCAACAAAGCCCCAGGTCTGCTCTCAAACGCCCATGCCGACAGCCTCGAAGCTCGCCTCCAAAAACAACAAAACAACCCCCAAATCTGCGCCGTTCACCGCCTCGACAAAGAAACCTCCGGCTGTCTCCTCTTCGCCACCTCTGCCGACACCAAAGCCGCAGCCGTTCCCCTCTTTCGCGGACGCGACATCATCAAAGTCTATCGCGCCCTCACCGTCGGCAAATTTCCCAATATCTGGAAAGAGATTCGTACCGATATCGACGGCTACATCGCCACCACCCTCGTCAAGATTCTCGACAGCAACCGCCAAGCCTCCTACCTCGAACTCCGCATCGAAACCGGACGCACCCACCAAATTCGCCGCCACCTCGCCGACAAACGCTATCCCGTTTTAGGTGATAAGAAATACGCCGGAACCGGCCATGAAATTTCCCTACAACAACCCCGCCAGATGCTACACGCCTACCGGCTTATTTTTCCGCACCCTCGCACCAAAGAAACCATCCGTGCCACCGCACCCATGCCCTCCGATATCAAGCGCACTCTCAACCAGCTCAAGCTTCGCTAATACGCCCGCTCGTTGCTCGATTCCATAAAATTAATAAACGCCCGATTCGCCACCCGATTGCCCCCCGGCGTTGGATAATTCCCCGTGAAATACCAATCCCCCTGATGCGCCGGACACGCCGTATGCAACCCCTCAATCCGCTGAAAGATAATCTCTACCTCTGCCGACAAATCCTTCGGCGTTAGAATCGACCCAATCCGCTCCGTAATCGCCTCCAAACTCAACGAAGCAAACAGCCGCTTCACCTCATTTTCCGACTCCCGCACCGGCTTCTTCAAATCCGCCAACGCCGCCTCATAAATCGAGGTCAACAACGCCTCTCCATCTGCCTGCTCACGCACCAAGGAAACCGCCGCCTCAAACGCCACGAAATCACCCATCTTCGACATATCAATACCATAGCAATCCGGATACCGAATCTGCGGCGCCGAAGAGACTACAATAATCTTCTTCATCTTCAATCGATCCAGAATCCGTAAAATACTCCGCCGCAACGTCGTACCCCGCACAATCGAATCATCCAGCACCACCAACGTATCCGTCGGTGCAATAATCCCATATGTCGTATCATACACCTGCGAAACCAACTCCTCCCGATCCGCATCCGCTGTAATAAATGTTCGCAACTTCGCATCCTTCGTCATCAGCTTTTCAATCCGCGGATGCAACGTCAACAACTGCTCAATCTCCGTCTCCGGTGCACCCCGCTGCATCGCCTCGCGCAATGCCTGCGTCCGAAAATCACGCAACCCCTCCATCAATCCATAAAACGCCGTCTCCGCCGTATTCGGGATATATGAAAAAACCGTATGCTCCAAATCACCATTCACCGCCGAAAGCACCTGCTTCACCAACGAACGCCCCAACAGCTTTCGCTCCCGATAAATATCCAAATCCGTTCCCCGCGAAAAATAAATTCGCTCAAACGAACACGGCTTTTTCTCCAACGGCTCATTGATCAACTCAGACTGGATCGAGCCATCCTTCCGTACGATCAACGCATGCCCCGGCTCCACCTCTCGAATCGCCTCCAATGGCACATTCAGCGCCGTCTTTATCTGCGGGCGCTCCGATGCCACCGCCACGATCTCCTCATCTTCATAGTAGAACGCCGGGCGAATCCCCGCCGGATCTCGCAACACAAACAGATCCCCATGCCCTAGCATCCCTGCCATCACATAGCCCCCATCAAAAGCCCGCGTCGCCTTCCGCAACACCAAGCCCAAATCCAGCTCTTCAATAATCTTCGCCGTAATCGACGTTCGCTCCACCCCCGCTTTGCGATACTTCCGAAAAATTGCTTCATTCCCCTCGTCCAGAAAATGCCCTATCTTCTCCAACACCACCACCGTATCCGTATGGTTTCGCGGATGCTGCCCCAGCTCCACCAACATCTCAAACAGCTCGCGATTATTCGTCAGATTAAAGTTCCCCGCTAGCACCAGATTCCGTGTCATCCAATTATTTTGACGCAAAAACGGATGGCAAAATGTCTCCCCCGAAGCCCCATGCGTTCCATACCGCAAATGCCCCAGCAACAACTCCCCTGCAAAATGAACATGCTCCTTAATCCATGCCCCATCACTCATCTTTTCAGGATATTCATCCGCCGCTTTAATAAACGACTTCGCCAACCGGCTCCGAACATCCATCAACGGATTCTCACCCGCCGAACGCGTCCGAAAAATATACGGACTTCCCGGCTCCATATCCAACTTGATTACCGCCGCTCCCGCACCATCCTGGCCCCGGTTATGCTGCTTCTCCATCAGCAAATTCAGCTTATTCACGCCATACATAGAAGTACCATACTTCTTGATGTAATAGTTTAACGGTTTCCGCAGCCGTATCGCCGCAATTCCGCACTCATGGCCGATCCAATCGCTCATAACATACCCTCCTCAGGTTATGTGTCGGTTAAGAAAACCTAAACCTGCCAACCCCTACTCCCAAAGTCAAGCTCCCACCCCTTCCGCGATGGAACCTCCAAAACGGCACAACGCACGGCATCCGGCACCCATGGCTTCTTCCGCGTGCAAGTCAACTAACGCTGTTTTATCAAAAAGCGGGATATCTTTTGAGAGCGGGATCCTGCTTTTTCCGCCCCCGGTTGGGGCGGTTTTTTTGCTACCTCAAAAAGATTGATCCGTCGTGGCCACTCTTTCATACTTCGATGTATTGAACGTTTTATCGATGACAAGGTCGGTAGAAAAAGAAGGAGAAACAGAACGATGTTTATGTATTTTGACCCGATGTATCTACTCTTTATGGCACCTGCGTTGATTCTGGCAGGAATTGCCTCGGCAAAAACCAAAGGAACCTTCAAAAAATATAGCCGGGTGGCGGCGAGCAGTCGTCTTACAGGGGCTCAGGCGGCGCGGCGGATGTTAGATCGCAATGGGCTACAGGATGTGCAAATCTTTCGGGCACGAGGCTTTCTCTCCGATCACTATAATCCGGCAAACCGCAGTTTGAACCTCTCTCCAGATGTGCATGATTCCCAATCGCTCTCGTCGATTGGGGTGGCGTGCCACGAAGCGGGTCATGCGTTGCAACATGCGGAAAACTATGCCCCGCTCAAGTGGCGAAGTGCCTTGGTGCCGATTACGCAGTTCTCTTCGCATGGAGCCTATATCTTTATTCTCCTCGGTGTTTTTATGCAAAGCATGGCGATGTCGCAGTTTGGCGTGATCCTCTTTGGCGTTGGGTTTGTGTTTGCGTTGGTTACCTTACCGGTGGAGTGGGATGCGACGGCACGAGCCAAACGGTTGATGGTGGGCGATGGCATTGTGCAACCGCAGGAAGCACACGATGCAGGCAAGGTTCTTGATGCGGCTTTTCTGACCTATGTGGCGGCGGCGGTCTCGGCTCTATTAACCCTACTCTACTATGCGCTTCGTCTCGGTCTGCTGGGTGGGCGCGACGACTAGAGTTCATTAACAAAATCCAAATCAATCTTTCATAGAGCTTGCTCGCTCAATGGCATAGAGTGGACCGTATGAAATTGAGTATGCTTTCTATTTTTCTTCTGATAATGGGCACTTCATCGGCTCACCTCACCGAGTTGAGGCATTGGGAGATTGCCAGCCGAGATCCTGATCGTATCTATCTAACGTTTAATGGAGATCCCGCTACCTCTCGTGGGGTTGCTTGGCGTACCTCGATCAAGATCGAAACGGCATATGCTGAAATCGCTCCGGCGCTTGGTGCACCGGGATTTGACCTAGCAGCCCGCCGATGCAAAGCCGAAACCGACGTGGTCAACCTCAATCAAGTGGAAGAAAATACACAAAAAACGGTGCACTTTCATCAGGTTCTTTTTACCGGCTTACAACCAGACACCCTCTACGCCTATCGGGTGGGCGATGGCGACCAACGCTGGTCTGAATGGATTCAGTTTCGTACAGCAAAGCAGCAACCGGCTCCCTTCTCCTTCATATATTTTGGCGATGCCCAAAATGATATCCTGAGTCGCTGGTCGCGCACCGTCCGAATGGCGTATCAAACCGTTCCCGATGCGGCTTTCATGCTTCACTGCGGTGATCTTGTTGATCATGCTCATAACGATAACGAGTGGTCTCAATGGTTTAAAGCTGGCGGCTTCTTGCATGCACAGATCACGGGCATACCGGTGCTGGGTAATCACGAATATGTCGGTAGCTTTCGTGCACAGGGTGAGAAAACCAAATCCATTCTCTGGAATCCACAATTTAACCTGCCAATTGAAAAATCCCTTCCCGAAAGCCTCCATAAAACCTGCTACACCGTCGATTATCAAGGGGCTAGGATTATTGTCCTGAACTCGAATAAACACCAAAAAGAACAAACCGAGTGGTTCAAAGCTCAACTCGAACGCCCGGGTGCTCAGTGGCTGATTGTCGCCTTTCACCATCCCCTTTTCCCGCCTGCAGGCCGCGTCTATTTTGACGATGAACTTCGCAACGAGTGGCTGCAGCTGATCACCCGCTACAATGTGGACCTGCTCTTACAGGGGCATGACCACTCGTATTTACGCGGGACACTTCCTCTGATTGACCAGATCGACTCGTTTCAAACTCTGGTGGTGACGTCTGTCAGCGGTCCCAAACAATATCCCTCTCAAACCGATTCAGCCGAATCGTTTTCGGAGGAAGGTTTTAACGAGGATCGACGGGGTGAAAATGGGCAGTTCTTTCAACCTATTTCCATCAACGGGGATACCCTCACCTATCGCTGCTATCTTGCGGATGGTGAACTCTACGACGAAGTGGTCATTCGTAAGGACTTTCAGACGGGTAAAAAAACGCTCCAATCGGATTCCTATAGAGGAGAAGAGCGCACCTTTAAAAACACGCCAGAATACAATAAAGCGAACCTTTAAACCACTCCTCGGTTCACTGCGTTCGATTTTCAGTTTTTGTTGCTGAAATCAGCGGGTGCCTGTGTTTTAAAACTAGGAGTAGTTTGTAACTAGAGAGGCTAATAAGCGAACGGATAATGAATCTCAAACAAGGAGTTTTGTGAAACCAACAGATACAGAAAATCCAGAGTACTTTCACCGCGTGGTTGATTGCCAACATGCGTGCCCTGCTCACACCCCTGTTCCCGAGTATATTCGCCTCATTGCGGCGGGTCGATATGAAGATGCCTACATGATCAACTGGGAGTCCAATGTCTTCCCCGGCATTCTTGGACGTACTTGCGACCGCCCGTGCGAGCCCGCCTGCCGACGAGGGCGCATTGAGGACAAACCGGTTGCCATCTGTCGACTCAAACGTGTAGCGGCAGACATGAAAGAAAATGTACAAGCACGCATGCCCAAAATTCCGAAGAAAAAGAATGGTTTGAAAGTGGCGTTGATCGGTGCAGGGCCTGCTTCGTTAACGGTGGCGCGCGACCTGATGCCGCTCGGCTATGAAATTGATCTCTACGATGCCACTCCCAAACCAGGTGGCTATATGCGACAGCAAATTCCTTCGTTCCGATTGCCCGAAAGGGTGATCGATGAAGAGTGTGGCTATATCCTCGATATGGGCGTTACATCCTATTTTAATCACCGTGTCGAGAGCATGAAAGCGCTTCTTGATCAGGCGTATGATGCGGTCTTCGTTGGTACCGGTGCTCCAAGTGGTCGCAGACTGCCTCTGCCCAACTATGATGCAGTTGAGGGAACTGGCGTACAGCTAGGCGTGGAGTGGCTGGCGAATGTCGCATTCGATCACATCGATAGTGCACCTGAAGATGTATTGGTCATCGGTGGCGGTAATACGGCGATGGATTGCTGCCGGACGGCGCTACGGCTGGGGGCAAAAAATGTGAAGGTGATGCTGCGGACGCCGATTAGCGCTATGCTCGCTTCTCCATGGGAAATCGAAGATACCCAAGCAGAGGGTATTCCGATTTTAGAAAATTACAATCCGGCTGAATATGTGGTCGAAGATGGCAAATTGACCGCTATGAAATTTGAAATCATTGAGTATGACGTGGCAGAAGATGGCACCGAAGTATTCATCCCAACCGGTAAAATCGAAACCATTGATGCCAGTTTGGTGCTCTTGGCGATTGGGCAAAACAACGCCTTCCCGTGGATCGAAAAAGATCTCGGTATCGAGTTCAACCAACGCGGCTTAGCGGAGGTCAATCCCGATACGTTCCAATCTACTCTTCCCCAAGTTTTCTTTGGAGGGGATGCGGCACTTGGACCAAAGAATATTATTACAGCGGTGGCGCAGGGGCATCAGGCAGCGATCTCGATTGATCAATTCCTGCAAAACAAATCGGTGGAAGATCGTCCGGCACCACATACCAACTTAATGAGCCAAAAAATGGGTATCCATGACTGGAGCTACTCCAGTGCGGTCTCCGATGAGGAACGTCAAAAAGTGCCCCATGCGCCGTTAGCGGAAGCCCTCAAAAGCCGCAAACTGGAAGTGGAACTCGGCTTTGATGATAAACTCGCCTTTGAAGAAGCTCAACGCTGCCTCAACTGCGATGTCCAAACCGTCTTTACCGCCGATAAATGTATCGAGTGCGATGCCTGCGTGGATATTTGCCCTGTCGACTGCTTGACCATGACCCCGAACGATGAGGAAGCGGTACTGCGCCAAAAACTAACCGTGCCTGCGGAAAACCTGGATGAACCTCTTTTTGTTTCTGAAGCGTTACAAACCGAACGGGTGATGGTGAAAGATGAAGATGTTTGCCTTCACTGTGGGCTCTGCGCGGAGCGATGTCCCACCTCCGCTTGGGATATGCAGAAATATAACTATAAGACGGCTAAAGCGGGGAGTTCCCCCAGAGAGAGTGTTGTTAACGCCTAGCGTGTGCAACCGAAAACACCCTCATGAAACGTGATATAATCATCAATCAATTCGTAATTAAATTTGCGAACATTAATGGAACCGGTTCAGCCAGTGCCAACAACCTTTTTAGCCGAGGCATTTTTCGGATGGGCGTGCCGATAAGCCCAAAGAATATCTTCCCCTCAAATATTCAAGGTTTACCCACGTGGTATGAAGTACGCGTTTCTGAATCCGGTTTTTTGGGTCGACGCGGGGGCATCGATATCATGGTCTCGATGAATCCGCAAAGCATGCAGCGGGATATCGCCGAGGTCGATAAAGGCGGATATTTTATCTATGACTCAACCAAACCGCTCGATCCTAAACTATTCCGAGATGATATTGATATTATTGGACTTCCGCTCACCGCTACCTGCCGCGAACTGTATGAAGATCCACGCCAACGGCAACTCTTCCGAAACGTAATGTATGTCGGCTCCCTCTGCGCCCTGCTCGATTTAGACATTGAGGTTTTTAAACAACTCATCAGTGATCAATTTAGAGGTAAAGAAAAACTCGTTACACCCAATGTGAAAGCCATTGAAACGGGCTATCGGCTGGCGCAAGAAAATGCAACTTGCCCGATGGCATTCCGCGTGGAAAAACGGAATAACGTCGGGAATAAAATTTTAATTGATGGCAATACGGCGGCGGGATTAGGGGCCGTCTATGGAGGCGCAACCGTGGCAGCTTGGTATCCAATTACGCCTTCTACCTCGGTCATCGATGCCTATTCTAAATATTGTCGGACGTTCCGAGTCGATCCCGAAACCGGCGAGAAAAACTATGCCATTGTTCAGGCAGAAGATGAACTGGCAGCGATTGGAATGGTCATAGGGTCCTATTGGACAGGCGCTCGTGCCTTCACCGCGACCAGCGGACCCGGTCTCTCGCTGATGAATGAATTTTTGGGTCTTGCCTACTTTGCGGAAATTCCAACGGTGCTAGTGGAAGTGCAACGGGCTGGCCCTTCGACCGGCATGCCAACCCGCACGCAACAATCAGATGTCCTTTTGGCTGCCTACGCTTCGCATGGTGATACCAAACACATCTGTCTCTACCCATCTACCCCGAAAGAATGCTTTGAATACACTGCGATGGCATTTGATCTGGCCGAACGCTTTCAGACACCAGTGATTTTACTTTCCGACCTTGATCTGGGCATGAATGAAAATATGTCGGAGCCCCTAGAGTGGGACGATGAACGCACCTACGACCGCGGAAAAATTCTCACGCATGATGACTTAGAAAACATGAAAGAGCGTTACGGCCGCTATCTCGATGTCGATAACGATGGCATTCCCTACCGCACCCTGCCAGGTACGCACCCAACGAAAGGCTCGTTCTTTACGCGTGGAACATCCAAAGATGAATATGCGATCTATACCGAAATCGGTGAAAAATATATTGAGAATATGGATCGGCTCCAACGCAAGTGGAGAACCGCTTCAAAATATGTACCTAAGCCCATTATTCGAAAAACCGACAAACCGTGCACAATAGGCGTTGTTCACTATGGCACCTCGGAAGCATCTACCCTGGAAGCCTTGCACCATTTGAACACGCTACATGGCATCTCACTCGATAGCATGGGTATTCAGAGTTTTCCCTTCTCAGATGAAGTCGGCCAATTCATTGCCGAGCATGAATATGTTTTCGTTGTCGAACAAAATCGCGATGCACAAATGCGCACCCTGCTGATTAATGAGTATGATTTTGATCCCGATCGGTTGGTACCCTTACTTCATTATGATGGAAGCCCCATCACCGCGCGTTTCATTCGCCGTGAAATCCGTGACTGGATTTTGCAAACCACAACTTCGCCACGACGGGGAAGCCGTTTTTTCTAGGAGAGCTAAATGAGTTATACGGTCCCCAGTTTTCGCCATCCCAACCTGCCGCGCAATGAGCTTGGCTACACCTCCAAAGATTATGAGGGGGCGGTCTCAACCCTCTGTGCGGGATGTGGGCATGATTCGATCAGCGCCGCCATCATCGATGCCTGTTTTCAAATGTCGATTCAACCGCACCGGGTTGCCAAACTTTCTGGTATTGGCTGTTCTTCAAAAACGCCTACCTACTTTTTGGGCAACTCTCATGGTTTCAACTCGGTTCATGGGCGAATGCCTTCGGTTGCAACCGGTGCAAACATGGCAAATCGTAATCTACTCTACATAGGCGTTTCAGGCGATGGAGACACGGCTTCAATCGGCATGGGACAGTTTGTCCACGCTGTTCGCCGCAATATCAACATGGTTTATATCTGCGAAAATAACGGCGTCTATGGTCTCACCAAAGGGCAAGATTCCGCTACCACCGATCTAGGTTCTAAAAGTAAAAAGGGCGATCCCAGCCCCTACGAACCTATCGACCTCTGCGCGCTTTCGTTGCAATTAGGGGCTACCTTCGTGGCGAATAGTTTTTCGGGTGATAAAGATCAGTTAGTGCCAATCATTCAAGCCGCGATTGCCCACAAAGGCTTCGCCTTTATCAACGTGATTAGTCCTTGTGTGACGTTTAACAACGTCTCCAGTTCCACCAAAGCCTATGACTATATGCGCCAGCATATGGCATCAACGAATACCGTCGATTATGTGCCAACGGCAGATGAAATTACAACCGACTATCAAGAAGGCACCACCGAGCGCGTAACGATGCACGATGGCTCCTACCTCAACCTTCATAAACTTGAAGCGCAACATGATATTCATAGTCGGCGCTCCGCATTAAAGCTAATGAAAGATTATGGAGCTGAGGATAAAGTGCTAACTGGCGTGCTCTTCATCGATGAAACCACACAAGAACTTCATGAAATTATGAAAACCACGAAAACCCCGCTTAGGAATCTCACCGAAAAAGAGCTCTGCCCAGGGGCGGATGCTCTTGAAAAACTGAATAATCAATTCCGTTAACCAAATAACGCACAGATCCGATCAACGGCCGGCAACAGTTGCGAACGAGAGTGGCCACAGTTGATACGAAACCATCCTTCTCCAGCAGGTCCAAAAAAAGTACCGCCCGATAACGCAACGCGCGCCTCTTTGATCAATCGATTGGAGACCGTGCTCCAATCCCCATGATCGCGAAAATCGCACCAAACTAAAAATGTGGACTCGGGACACATTGGCTTTAATCCATCGACCGCATCCAGTTTTTCATACACCTCTTGCGTACTTGCTTTCAGATAGGCATTCAACTGTCGCTTATATTCCGCCCCGTCCGGACTGAAAAGACGGGTGATCGCCACTTTTCCAAGTAGGTTGATATTATCAGAGTGCGCGCGGCGATGGGCACGCCGTAGCCGAGTTCGCAAAGCAGCATTGGGTACAATCGAAAATGAGCTTTTTAGACCACTTGCATTGAAGGTCTTACCGATCGAGTGCGCCATGACACAGTGATCTCGCAATTCAGGAATCGTGAGCACCGAGGTATGGCATGCTGGGGCATAGACAATATCGCTATGAATCTCATCACTAAATAAAATGACCCCGTGTAATTTACAAAGGCGCCCCAACCGCAGCAACTCATCCGCTTGCCACACCCGCCCACTCGGATTCTGTGGATTGCATAAAAGAAGCATCGTGGTAAGCGAATTAGATAAGGCGGTATCAATGGCCTGCCAATCCATTTCATAGCGCCCTTTATCAATCAATAAAGGGCAGTCTGCAGGAACTCGCCCATGGAGTTTCACGGTCGAAAAAAACGGACCATATACCGGAGATAAAACCACCACCTGATCTTGCGGTGCTGTGAACGCTTCAATCGCCATCGAGATGCTACTCACCACCGAAGGCGACAAAGAAATCATCTCTGGTGCCACCTCTACCCGATGCTGATCGCGCATCCACCAGATAATCGCATCGAATAACGTTGGATCTTTTTCCGTATACCCAAACAGGGAGTGATCGACACGATCTCGAAGAGCTTCTACAAGAAACCCGGGGGAAGGCAGATCCATATCCGCCACCCAAAAAGGCTCCACATCATTCGTTCCATAATACTGCTTGCGGGCTTCATACTTTTCCGCCTGCGTACCGATGCGCGAAATGACCGTATCAAAATCGTATGTTATTTTTTCTTCCATATCGTCACTTCCGAGAGCGAGTGTTGATGCTTATGCATCGTCTCACGGATGACGAAAGGTAGCTTAACCGGAGGCGCCGTTAAAGTGAAATGCGCGTCCAGATGCGTATGCAATCCATCTAGCGTACTCACCGGTTCACCGTCTCGCTTAAAACCACCGAGCCAGTTCTCTTTTGGCGTAAACTCTTCCATCCAAGTATAAGGGGAAGCAATAACCAAATGACCTCCGGCCTGAATGCGAGGCGCAATATCGTTCAAGAACCGAACGGGCTGACTCAATCGATCAATCAAGTTGGCTGCCAACACGAGATTATACCCCGTAAAACGAGCTTTCATATTGCAGGCATCTTGTTGCATGAAATTAATATGATCCATCGGTTGATCTAATCCCATTGCGCTCAACGTTCGTTCTTGGAAGGTCGTTAAATCTCCCTGCTCTTTTCGCTCATAGCGAATGCGCCCAGCTCGCTGCATCTGCGCACCCATTTGAATAAACCGTGCTGAAAAATCGAGTGCATCTACGCTCTTAAACTGCGTCGCTAATTCAAACGCCGAGCGCCCGACTGAACAACCCATATCCAACGCATGATCACGTATTGATCCGCTTGTGGCTTCCATCGCTACCTGCGCAACCGCTTTCGCAAAATTCGGCACATCAAACACTTCATCTCCATAGTGGAATTCACAATATTGAGAAACTAAATCATCGGTTTCGTAGATATCAAAATCCCGTTTTACTTCCGCATCGGATTCAATATAGCGGAATCCAGCGTGTTGATAGAAATGGCGGCGAAAGGCATATCGACTGCCCAACGTGATCTCATTTCCGGTTGAAATCCAGGAACCCCCTTTAATCAAATTATGCCGATTATCAAAGGTAGGTGTCGAAAAATCATCATAGAGCGGATGAACCTGAAAGCCATCAAAGGCATGAATAGGCGTCTCATTCCACTGCCAGACGTTCCCTACCAGATCATAAAAGGCGCCATGTGCAAACCGATCGACGGCTACGGACGATGCCCCCTGTTCTAAATTCCAGTTCGCTTCAATCGATTGAGTATGATGTTCCCGGTCCAACCCGGCAGATTCTAATAATCGTCGATATTCTGCTTCATCAGGCATCCGTACCGAAGTCCCACTCTGGGCGCTCTTCCAATTACAAAAAGCCTGTGCTTCATGATAACAGATTTCTACCGGCCAATTCATCGGCAACGCAATTTCATTGGTCATCAATCTTAAACGGTATTCTCCTGCTTCACCCCGCCAAAATTCGGGTTTATCCGCCTGATGATATTCGCGCCACGAACGACCTTCATCGCTCCACCATCCATTTTGCTTATAACCACCCGCTTCCATGAAGCCGAGAAACTCTTGATTGGAAACTAAATATTTCGAGGCACGAAAGGAGGCAACATCATAAACCGTTTCACCAAACTCATTGTCCCACCCATAAATTTCATGTGTTTGACGACCCAATTCAACCGTTCCGCCCTCCACTGAAATCAACTCATTTTGAGGGGCCTCTCTGCCGTCGGCTTCATGCGGAGCGAAGGCATCAATCGATTTTACAAGCGATAGATCAAGCTGACGAATCAATACCGAGCTAGTCTCCAGATGAATTCGTTCATGCTCAATCCCCATCAAAATTGTCCAAGCGGGACTTTCCCATGCAATCGGTATCGTGATTTCCATCTCGTCGATAACCTGATTTACAGCCACTTTCACTTGATCTCGATATGCAAAAACTTCCGCCACCTGCGGCCACTCATAATGGGCATCATTGAGATCATCCCAACTCATCTCATCAACTCCAATCGCGAACAGCGACTCAAAACGAGGATTAATGCGTTCGCTTAGCAGCTTTCCAAGGACCAACTTATTCACAAAAAACGTAGCGGTATGACCAACATAAAAGAGCAGCGGATGCCGCAATGGTTGCGGTCGCTCATAAAAAACTTCGTCTGATGCAAGCACATCAAACAGCAATTCATACTGTTCCCATGTGTAGTTAAAGTAGGTTTTAATCTCAGCCCGTTTGGACGCAACATCACCTTTGTTCAGAATCACGGTCTGATTCATTTCTTGAACCGATAAATCATTCATTATATCCCCCTCGATTAATGACTATTTAAGTTCTAGCATATTTTTATGCTCCTTTTTACAAAAAAACTGCCTCTTCACACTATATATTTTTTGACACCTTGATTAGATAGAAAATCCACCTGTTAGTTGAATAATCAATGTAATGATACAAGTGATACAAAGCAATAATGAATAAATTGGACGAGGTTCATTTTCCTTCCGGACTCGCTCCCATCTCGATAAAACCGATGCGACTGAAAGCAACAAGGTTATGCCCAACCAACTCAAAAAAATCATCTCATTTTCGGATGCATGTTCTACCTTGCTGCCCGCTGGGCCCACCAACGGCAATAACATACAAAGTAGAAAGAAGGCTAAGCCCGCTAAGATACTCAAAGTAGCTCCAACAGATCGTCTATAAAACCAAGTATGTGCAGGTAATGCCATAAGTCTATTTCTCTTGTATTGTCTCTATAAGTGCAAGTAAAAAGCATCCTATTAGGAGGACACACCCTTTACTTCTCTAACAGAGTTACGCATAAATAGACCTCTTATGAGCGTACAGAAAAAGAAACGCCGAATCATTGGATCAAGTGCCGCCCTGTTAAGCATTGCTGTGCATGTACTCCTGCTATTTCTAGCTGGCGGCATTGTGGCTCTTCGCTACTTTGCCAAAGAACCCGCAACGTTCACGGTCGCTGAACAAAAAAAATTAGAACGACGGCAATTGGATGTTCCAGTCAAAGTGCAGCCGTTCATGGAACAAATGTCGAGACCCTCTTCAAAAACCACTAGCCGTATCACCGCATCCACCCCGCAAATGGTCAATATTCCGCAGCAGGGAACCTTCGTTGAAATGGCTCCTATGCCCACCTTTAAAGGCAACTATACCAATTTTGTGCAGACCGATCGAACCCTCATCATGAACGCCAAATATCGCGAAGTTGGTTTTGGCATCTCCAAAGTCGATTTCTTTGGTACGCGAGGCCGAGCCGAGAAAGTCCTACTTATTATGGATGCGGCTCCCACGATGGTGAGCGAAAACCGAGGAGGCTTATTCGCCTATGAGGCTTTAGTAGAGGAAGTTCGCATTCTCATCAATGAACTACGCTCCTCAACCCTCTTCAATCTCATTCTTCATGATCATCATCAGATGATTCCCTATCAAGAAGCATTGGTACCAGCCACTGCAACCCATAAAACTAATTTGCTCGAATGGGTGGCTTCTATTAATACCCAGACACACCAACTCGGACTGGCCGACGTTGACCCCACCCCCCAAAACACGCCAGGCGAATACGAAATTCCGATGCAAACAAACGATATAACCGGCTGGTTAAAAGCAGCCCAATATGGAACCGCATTGCAACCAGAGGTGATCTTCTTCCTTTCGGGAGACTGGGGCTCCATAACCGATCCAGATAGTGATCTCTCCTACTTTGCACGCTTTGATCAGCTAGAACAGTATCTGGATGAGCGCTTGAATGCCTTGCTCTCTGATGAAGATATCGCAGACGAGTGGGAAGAAATCGCCCTCGAACTGGAAGCACTCGTTCCAGTAGCCCAAAAAATGATCGAACTCGAACATCAAGCCCGGGCCGA